>JBOGIX010000807.1:0-8174 GCA_050744685.1 Vicinamibacterales bacterium
TCGGGCCGCGCGCGTGGCGATGACGACCACGGCGACCGTCGCGAGCAGCCCGACCACATACAGCGCCGTGCGCGTCGCGCTCCCGCCGTGCGAGACCGACGACAGCTCCGCCGCGGCCGGCGCCAACGACCCGAGATACACATACAAAGCGGTACCTGGCAACATCCCGATGGCCGAGGCGAGCACATACTGGCCAAGGGTGAGGCGGGTCAGGCTGAGCGCGTAGTTCAGCAGGTTGAACGGGAAGATCGGCGATAGCCGCAACAACAACACGAGCTTGAACCCCTCGCGCTCGACTGCGGCGTCGATCGCACGCACGCGCGGCGAACGCTCGACCTGACGCTGGGCCCAGCCGCGCAGTACGGTCCGGCCAAGGAGGAACGCGCACGTCGCGCCCGTTACGCTGGCCGGCGACGCGAGTGCCAACCCCCACACCGGTCCGTAGGCGAAACCCGCCGCGAGGGTCAGAATCGATCCCGGCAGCAACGCCACCGTGCTCACGACATACGCCACGAAGAACACCGCCACGCCGGCTGGCCCGGTGTCGCGCGCGTACTCGGCCAGGCTGATGGTCCACCGGCCCAGCGGCAGGAACCAGGCCGCCAGCGCGGCCGCGGCGACGACGGATGCGATGACGAGCGCCCGAGGCCAGGACATCGTCACGGCTGACTCATCATCAGAAACGCACCCGGGCCGTGAACTGGAACTGGCGGGCCGGACCGGCCTGCGTCGGCTGAAAGGCCAGCGTGCCCTGTTCGTCCGGGCGGACGCCGCTCGCGCCGTAGTTGAAGAAGCCCGAAAAGTTGGTGCGGTTGAGGACGTTGAAGATCTCCGCCCGCGCCTCGATCGACCCGCGATTGACTGACCAGCGCCGCGCCAACCCGAGATCGACCTGCGCGAAGCCCGACGTGCGTGCGCTGTTACGTCCGACGCCCGCCGGCCGATCGTTGACGATGGTGTCGCCGTTGTCGTCGCGGCCGGTCGTCACATTCAATGGTTGACCGCTCGACAGGAACAGCACGGGGACGACATCGACCGCAAACGGGACCCGGATCAGGCCGTTGACGGCCAGCACGTGCCGGCGGTCGTTCAGACTCGGGCCGAGCTCCCGATCCGGCCGGCGGCTGTCGACCGGCCGAAAGTTGATGTCGTCGGTGTTGTTCTCGATGCGGGAAAGCGTGTACGCGACGTCAAAGGCCACTCCACGCGCGAACCGCTGCCGGGCATGCAGGTAGAGGCCGTCGAACCGGCTTCGGCCGCTGGACTCATCGGCCTCGATGAGGCGCAGCCCGCCCGCCACCGGCACAAGCGGCCGAGTGGCATCGGCCGCCGCCACCGAGCGTACGAGGCCGGGCTCGATTGAGGCTGGAGGATTTTTGTCTACCCGACGAATCAGGTTGCGACCACGGTTGTAGACGTAGTCGGCCGCCACCGTCAGGTCGCGGGTGACCGACACGACGTAGCCAACCGACCCCTGCTCGGTCCAGGGCGTGCGAAGGTTCGGATCGAAGACCTGTACGTTTCGCGGCGGCAACGCGCCGACGGGCAAGTGGTCGAGCGCGCCGGCCGGCAGCACGTCGGGAAAGGACGGGGGTGCGAACGGTGTCCCGGGCGCAAAGGTAACCGATGTCGCGCCGCCGATCGGGTTGTTGAAGATCGTGTCCGAGTAGACGGCGAACGGAATGCGCTCGTAGAAGATCCCGTAGCCGGCGCGCAGTTGGTGTCGCGCGCTGCCGCGCGGTGTCCAGCTGACACCGAGGCGGGGCGCCAGGTTGTTCACGTCGCCGCCGGCGATCGGCGTGTTGGTCACCGAATCGTAGTCCCAGCGCACCCCGAACGTGAGCGTCAGGTTGGGAGTGGCGCGGAAGGTGTCCTCAGCGAACAGGCCGGCGAGCACCTGACGCGCGTTGATCTCGGGGCTGCCGAAGGTTTGCGCATACGAGAGCACGGTGACGTCCCGCGGAATATCGGCGCGCGAGACGAACGACCCCGATGGCACAATCGACCGGCCCTCCAGGTCAACGGTGTAGGCGCCGCGCGCGCCGGGGCCCGAGTCGATAAAGAAGTCTCCCCACAGCAGGTCGCCCCCGATCTTCACCGTGTGACGCCCCGCCAGGCGCGTGTAGACGTTGCGCAGCTGCGCGTCGGTCTCGGTCCAGAAGAAGTTGTCGCTCACCGCGCCGAGCACCGCCAGCGTCGCGCCACGATCCGTGACGATGACGCGGGGGCCAGCCTCGAGCGATCGCCAGTCGGCGCGCAGCTGTCCGAGCTGCAAACCAATCTCGTTGAACGCCGTGTCGCCGATCGTCGTGCGATGCGTGACTGATCCGAACTGATTGCGATAGTTGACGGAGAGGCCGGCCGAGGGCAGCGTCAAGCCGCCGATGAATCCGGCGTCGCGGTCGTGCGTGTAGTCCGACACGTGATAGCGCGCGGTGGTCGTCTGCCGCTCGTTCCATCGCGCGTCGAGTCGGCCCAGCCCCGTCTGGCTGCTGAAGCGAGTGGGCGCCAGACCGACGGCCAGCGGCGAGGTCAGGATGGCATCCTGGCGCTCGCGTGTGACTTCAGCGTCGGCGAAGTAGAAGAGGCGGTCGCGCGCGATGGGGCCGCCCGCCGACCCGCCGGCCTGATGGCGGCGAAAGCTGTCGTCCGTGACCGCCCCCGACCGGTCCCGCGGGGCAAAGAAATTCGGCGCGTCCAGCGCGGCGCCGGGGCGCAGCGTGTAGAAGAGCTCACGACGCGGTACATTCGACCCGTTGCGCGTGGTCACGGCGAACACGCCGTTGCCGGTGCGCCCGTACTCGGCGCCGTAGGAGTTGACCAGGACCTTGACGTGCTCGGTAGAACCAATCGTCACCGGCACTTTCGCACCGCCGAGGAAAAGATCCGTGTTATCGAATCCGTCGATACTGTAGTTCGTGACGAGTGACGAGGCGCCGTTGATCGTCAGCCGCGGCGCCAGGTTGTAGAAGCCGCGCGCCGGCGCGGCGCCCGGGATGAGATAGGCCAGTGCCAGCAGATCGCGCCCATTGATCGGGACGCGGTCGATCTGCTCGCGCGGGAGGCCGCCGCCAAGCTCCGGCGAGGATGTGCGCCCCAACGACATGTCCGCGGTCACCTCGATCGCTTCTGTGACCCCGGCGAGCTGCAGCCGCAGGTCGACGAGCCGGCGTTCGCCCGCCGTCACTCCATCGATCATCCGTCGCCCCTGTCGGAAGCCCTCGCGGCTGGCCTCCAGCGTAAGCGTCGACGCCGGGACGAGCGCGGCGAACTCGTAGGCGCCAGCGTCGCCGGTGGTCGCCTGCTGGACCCCGCCCGTCTCAGGATTCCGCAGCACGACGAGCACGCCGGCCAGTACGTTCCCCGACCCGTCGCGCACGGTACCCGCGAGGGTCGCGCTGCCGGATTGCCCGGCGGCGACGGCCGGCAGCGCACAGGCGAATATCGCCAGGATGATCCACCGCCGCGCTACCGACCCCGCCGGCCTCATCGCGTCCACCTGAAGTAGCGCGCGAACCACCGGCGCAGGCTGGGCGTGAGGCGTTGCCGCCGGTACGCATCGCCCGCCTTGCGGAGCGCCTCGGCCTGCGTGGGATACGGATGCACGGTCGCCGAGAGGCGGCCCAGCGTGCCGTCGTGGGTCATGGCGTAGACGGCCTCGCCGATCATCTCGCCGGCGTGCCGGGCGACAATCGTGCATCCGCGGATCACGCCGTTGGCGTGGTGCACGCGCACAAACCCGTCCGTCTCATCGTCCACGACGGCGCGATCGACCTCGGCGAGGTCGACGGTGATGGTCTGGAGACGACCCGCAGACGCCTCGACGTCGGCGCCGGACACGCCGACGTGGGCCACCTCGGGATCGGTATAGGTCACCCACGGAATGACCAGGGCGCTCGCCTTGCGCCGGCCGAAGAACAAGGCATTCTGCAGAACGATGCGCGACAGCGCGTCCGCGGCGTGCGTGAACTTGTAGACCGAGCAGACGTCGCCCGAGGCGTAGACGCGCCGATTCGTGGTCTGCAACCGATCATCGACGACCACGCCCTCCTTCGCCGCCTCGATCCCCGCCACGTCGAGGTGTAACCCTTCGACATTCGGGGCTCGCCCGGCGGCGACCAGCAGCGCGTCTCCCACCGTGCGCGTGGCGGGCCCCGCGTCCGCGCTGGCGCGACGAGAGGCGACTGCGATCTCGCCCCGAGTCTCGGTGATCCGCTCCAAGCGGACTCCGAGCACCAACGAGACCCCGGCACTCTCGAGGTGACGCTGCACGACCGCGGCGGCGTCCGCATCGTCGCGAGGGAGCACACGCGGCGCCTGGTCGAACAGGGTCACGGCAGATCCGAAGCGGGCGAAGGCCTGCGCCAGTTCGCAGCCGATGGGTCCCGCGCCGATGATCAGCAACCGTCGGGGGAGAGTGGTCAACGCGAAGATCGTCTCGTTGGTGAAGAAGGCGACCTCGTCGAGGCCCGGAATCGGCGGCGCGGTCGGCCGGCCGCCGGTCGCAATGACGGCGCGCGAGAAGCGCAGCCGCTGACTGCCCACGACGACGGTACGCGCGTCGGCGAAACGCCCTTCGCCGAAGAACACGTCGACCCCCGCCCGTCTGAAACGCGCCGCCCCATCGTGCTCGGCGATCGATGCGCGGCGCTCCCGCATCCGTCGCATCACGGCGGCGAAATCCACGGAGGTCGGACCCGCGGTGATACCGAGCGTCGCGGCGTTCGCCAGCTCGCCGGCGGCCCGTGCAGAGCGAATGATCGCCTTCGACGGCACGCAGCCCGTGTTGAGACAGTCACCGCCGAGCAGCTGGCGCTCGACGAGCGCGACACGCGCACCGAGACCCGCAGCGCCCATGGCACACACCAGGCCCGCGGTACCGCCACCGAGCACGACAAGGTTGTAGGCTTCGCCACCCGCGGGGTTCTTCCAGTCCGGCGGGTGGACGTGGCCGATCAACGCGCGATCGGCCGGATCGCCCGACGACATGTCGACCTCGTCAGCACGCGGAACGGCGGTCATGGTGTGAACGCGCTCTCCTTCGTCGATGCCTTGCTCACTCGCGCGACGCCATTATCGTGCCCATTGTGGGCACGTTGCCCCGATCATGATCATCGAAGCTCTCCTGATTGGTGAGAGGTCATTAGATGGGCGCTCGTGGAGTCTTGCCAGTCCTCGGCGAGGAGCACGAGCGACGCCGCGAGAATGATGAGAGACGGATAGAAGAGCGCATTCGCGCCTGGTAAGTACCAGCCCCACGGATCGACGATCGACCGCCACACGCCGGCAGCCGTGATCGCGGCAATGATGGCGACGACCGGGTAGGTGTAGCGCCGCCACACCCCGACGATGACGAGCCCGCCGAGGATGAGTTCGGCGACGCCGAAGACTGGCATCAATCCCGGAAAGGAGAACGCTCCCAGATAGAAGCGGTCCGATACCGCGAGGCCGTGCGCCGGGTTGACCAGCTTGTCCACACCCCAGATCACCAACAGATAGCCGATCGACACGCGCAAGATCGCACGGGCGGTGCGGCTCATGAGCCGCCCCCGCCGATGAGGTGGCGTACAGCTGAGTGGCCGCTGCCAGTCACGATCGCGGCTAGGACAGTCAACCAAGTGAATCGTCGCATCACGCGTGCTCCTTCCTCCACCCGACGCCAGTTGCGTCTCCTCGCCTGATACCCTGGAGACAGCCCTTTATTCCACGATCAGCTCAACAGCATGTGGTTGGAATTTTGGGGCACCGCGCGGGTATTACCAGATTGACGACGCCACAGTAGGTTCCGCCGAACCATCGTGAAGGCGTGTTCCCTCAGTCCGATGGCGAACGAGGCACTTATGCACAGACGGACGTTTCTCGCGGTGTTGAGTTCAGCTCCCGTCGCGCTCGCCGCGTGCGCGGCCGGCGCCGACGAGCAATCCCAGGCACGCTCTACCAAGCCCACATTCGAAGTGACGAAGACCGACGCCGAGTGGCGGAAGCTCTTGACGAAAGATCAGTATCAAGTGCTGCGCAAACACGACACCGAGCGGCCGGGGTCCAGTCCGCTCGATGGCGAACATCGTCCCGGCACGTTTCACTGCGCGGGCTGCGACCTGCCGCTCTACGCGTCGCAGACGAAGTTCGACAGTGGAACTGGGTGGCCGAGCTTCACAACGCCGCTACCGAACGCCATCGGTACCTCGGTCGACCGGAGTCTGTTCGCCGAGCGGACCGAAGTCCACTGTCGGCGCTGCGGCGGGCATCTCGGCCACGTCTTCGACGACGGGCCGCCGCCGACGGGGAAGCGGTATTGCATGAACGGCGCGGCCTTGCTCTTCAAGCCGCAAGGAGCCTGATCAGATGACGCGGTCCTCTCGATTCGTTGTCGCCCTCACCATCGCCTTCGGTGCCGCATTCGCGGCGCCAGTCGCGTCGCAGCCCAAGACGACGTCTCGGACCGAGACCGCAACGTTTGCCGCGGGCTGCTTCTGGTGCGTGGAGGAGGCGTTCGACAAGGTGGCAGGTGTGGTGGCGACGACGTCCGGGTACACGGCCGGTACCACAACGAACCCCACCTACGAGCAGGTGTCAGCCGGCGGTACCGGGCACACCGAAGCCGTCCAAGTGACGTACGATCCGGCCAAGGTGAGCTACGAGACGCTGCTCGAGACCTTCTGGCGCAACGTCGATGCCGTGGATGCCGGCGGGCAGTTCTGCGACCGTGGGAGCCAGTACCGCTCGGGTATCTACGTGCACTCGCCAGCGCAGCAGCAGCAGGCAGAGGCGTCAAAGACGCAGATTGCGGCGCAGCTCGGCAAGTCCGTCGCAACCGAGATCGTGGCGGCCGGCCCGTTTTACAAGGCGGAGGGCTATCACCAGGATTACTACAAGAAGAACCCGGTGCGGTACAAGTTCTACAAGTGGAACTGCGGACGCGCGCAGCGTCTGGAAGCGCTGTGGGGCAAGACCGACTAGATGGGAGCGCTGAGGGGAAAGCGTTCATGCGCGTCAGTGACTTGATCCGCGGGAGCCTGCTGCTGGCCGCGGCCGCCACGGTGCTCGTTATGGAACGCCGGCACCGGGCGCGTCCGTATGTGGAATCCCGATCGACGCACACGACGAGGAATCTGGCCATCGCCGGGCTCGCCGCCGTCACCGTGCAGTTATTGGAGGCGCCCGTCGTTATGCCCCTTGCGCGGACGGTCGCGCGACGTCGGTGGGGGCTCTCGTACGCCATCGGGGGGCCGCCGTGGCTGCGCGGGGTGCTCGCCGTCCTTCTGCTCGACTACACGTTGTATCTCTGGCACATCGTGGTGCACCGTGTCCCATGGCTCTGGCGCTTCCACCTCGTTCACCACGTGGATCTCGATCTCGATGCGACCACCGGACTCCGGTTTCATGCCGGCGAGCTCGCCGCCTCGATCCCGTGGCGCGCCGCCCAGGTCATCGTCCTCGGCGTGTCACCGGCGACGCTCACCGTCTGGCAAAGTCTCACCCTCGCATCGGTGCTGTTTCATCACTCGAATACGAGGTTGAGCGACCGCATGGAGCGGGCGCTGTCGTGGATCGTGACGACGCCGCGCATGCACGCGATTCATCACTCCGTGAATCCGGCGCAGCTGCAGTCGAACTTCTCGAGCGGCCTCGCGGTCTGGGACCGGCTCCATCGCACCGCGCGTTTCGACGCCGCCGCCGGCGACGTGGCGGTCGGCGTGCGAGGATTTCTCGACCCGGGCGAGGTCTCGCTGCCGCGGGTCCTCGGCTTGCCGTTCGAGACGACGGTCAGCGCAGCAGACGCCACGCCAGCACCGTCCGTTGCACAGTCGTGATCGCGAGCGCGGCGACCCAGACCCACACCAGCCACGGCATGTGCTGCGGAAACACCACCCACACCCCGTACATGACGCTCGTCTCGCCGGCTTCCGTCAGGGCCGGCGTGAACTGGAACGTGCGATTGGTGAGACTGACGTGGCGGCCCGAGCGCCGGGCGGCATCCGAAAGGGCGAGCGTCGTCGTGATGACGACGACGTAGCCGGCCAGCACCGCGAGCCAGGCCAGCCAAAGCGCCGGATGTGCGACCGCAAACCCCACGACCATGGCCGCGTAACCGGCCATGTCCAACGTGATGTCGAGATATCCACCGAAGGCGCTGGTCTGCGCCGCGTCACGGGCGAGCACCCCGTCTAGGC
>JBOGIX010000808.1:0-3603 GCA_050744685.1 Vicinamibacterales bacterium
GGACACACCATCCGCCAGCGTGTCGAAGCACTGATGGGCGCGTACTTCCGGCAGGCACGGACGATTGCGCGCGAGCTGGCGCGGGCGCAGCGCGCGGCCCGCCTGCCCGCCGACACCACGCCGCCAACGCCGGTCGGGCGGCACTTCGAGATTGCCGCCGACGGCATCCGGTTCGCCGATCCGGCGACCGCCGGGACGCGCCCGTCGCTGTGGCCCGAGATCTTCAGGCTGGCAATGGCCGACGGCTGCCCGGTGTCGGAACAGGCGCTCGACTGCATCGAGCAGAACCTCGATCGGTATTCGGCCGACGATTTCGCCGGGACCGAGGCCGAGCGGCAGCAGCTGCGGACGCTGTTCTATCCGCGTCCGGGGATCTACGCGCGGCTGTCGGAGATGCACGACTGCGGGTTGCTGAACCGCATCCTGCCGGAGTTCGAAGGGGTCCACTGCCGCGTCATCCGTGACTTTCATCACAAGTACACGGTCGACGAGCACACGCTGCTGACGCTGCGGGGCCTCGAGGCGCTCTGGAACCCGGCGACGCCGGGGCGCAAGCGCTTCGGCGCGCTGCTCGAGGAGCTGCGCGCGCCCGAGCAGCTCAGCCTGGCGCTCGTGCTGCACGACATCGGCAAGGCTGGCGAATCGGATCACGCGCAGGAAAGCGTGCGGCTCGCGCGCACCGCCCTCGATCGGCTCGAGGTGTCGGCCGAGGCGCGGCACGCCATCGAGTTCCTCGTGCGGAACCACCTGGCGATGTCGCAGGTGGCATTCCGGCGCGATCTCGACGACCCGCATGTGGTCGCGCAGTTCGCGCACCTCGTCGGCACCGAGGAGCTCCTCAAGATGCTGTGCCTCCTGACGCTCGTCGACGTCGAGGCGGTCAGCTCCACGACGCTCACGCCGTGGAAAGAAGAGCTGCTGTGGCGGTTGTATGTCGAAACCTACAACCACCTCACGCTCGGCTACGGCGACGAGCTCGTGCCGCAGGATCCCGCGGGGCTCGCGGTCGTCATCGCCGGACGGCCCGAGGATATCTCGGAGGCGGAACTGACGCAGTTTCTCGAAGGCCTTCCGCGCCGGTATCTGGCGCTCTTCGGGCTGGCTTCGATGTATCGGCACGTGCGCCTCGCTCGCGGCATCCGCCGCGACGAGGTGCACGCGTTCCTCGAGAACCACGACGAGGTCTGGGAGCTGACCATCGTCACGCTCGACAAGCCGTACCTGTTCTCGAACGTGGCAGGGGTGCTGTCCTACTTCGGCATGGACATCCATCGCGGGCAGGCGATGACGACGCCGGGCGGGCTCGTGCTCGACGTCTTCGAGTTCTCGGACGAGCAGGGGTTTCTCCGCCAGAACCCGGGCGCGACCATGGAGATCACGCGCATGCTCGATCGCGTCGTGGCCGGCTGGGTGGACGTGCCCGCGCTCCTGCGCGGCCGGCAGGAGAGCGTGCTGTACCGGCGTCGGCAGCACGAGGCGCCACGCCTGCACTTCGACAACGAGCACTCGCAGAAATACACCGTGCTCGACATCGTCGCCGACGACGCGCCGGGGCTGCTGCATCGGATCAGCCGCGTCGTGTCGGAGCAGGGCATCGATCTGGATCTGGCGCTCATCGCCACGGAAGGACGGAGGGCGATCGACGTGCTGCACCTGACGAAGGGGGGCAGGAAGCTCGTCGAGTCGGAACGGAACCAATTGAAGCACGGCCTGGAGCGCGTGCTGGAGGCAGCTGATGAAACTCGTTAAGGCAATCGTCCGGCCGAACAAGGTGGACGAGGTGCGCGATGCGCTGGAGAAGCTCAATGTCGGCGGCATGACGGTGACGGAGGTGCGCGGCCACGGCCGCCAGAAGGGCCACACGGCGATCTACCGCGGCAAGGAGTACGACGTCACCCTGCTGCCGAAGATCTGCATCGACGTCGTGGTCACGAACAACGTCGTGGAGGACGTCATCCAGGCCATCATCGGCGCCGCCCGCACGGGCGAGATCGGCGACGGCCGCGTGTTCGTGCTGCCGGTGGAGCATAGCTACAACATCCGAACGGGAGAGCAGGATGCGAGTTAGCGGGATGGGAGCACTGGAGGCCATGGAAAACAAAGGTCGGATACAGGAGGAAAACCGCCGCAAGGTGGCCCCTGGGCAGCAAGAGGCCGCCCGCGAGGACAAAAGGATGGCGCAAGGTGGTCCCCTGGCAACAACAGGCCGTCCGCGAGGCCAAGAAACGATGCCGCAAGGTGGCCCCCTGGTAACAACAGGCCGACCGCGAGGAAAAGGAGAGGACATGAGTACGACAAGGAAGGTCGGTGCTGGCCGGCTGGCTGCGTTCGGAGGTATGACCCTGCTCGGCGTTCCCGCCCTCGCGGCCGCCCAGGATGCCACCCCGGCGATCAACGGGGCGGATACCGCCTGGATGCTGATCGCCGCGGCGCTGGTGCTCCTGATGACGCCGGCGCTCGCGTTCTTCTACGGCGGCCTCGTCCGCTCGAAGAACGCGCTCAACACCATGATGATGAGCGTCATCTCGCTCGGCTTCGTCGGCGTGCTCTGGGCGCTCTTCGGGTATTCGCTCGCCTTCGGCCCGGGGAACAACTGGATCGGCGACACGTCGCGCTTCTTCCTGAACGGCGTGACCCTCGATCCGCAGGGCACCATCCCGCACGTGCTCTTCATGGCCTTCCAGGGCACGTTCGCGATCATCACCGCCGCGCTGATCTCCGGCGCGATCGTCGAGCGGATGCGCTTCTCGGCCTACGTCGCCTTCATCTCGCTGTGGGCGCTCCTCGTCTACAGCCCGATCGCGCACTGGGTCTGGGGCGGCGGCTGGCTCGCCGACTGGGGTGCACTCGACTTCGCCGGCGGGACGGTCGTCCACGTGAACGCGGCGGTGGCGGCGCTGGTGGCGGCGATCGTGGTCGGCAAGCGTGAGGACTATCCATCGACGCAGCTGCTGCCGCACAACGTGCCGTTCACGCTGCTCGGCGCCGGCCTGCTGTGGTTCGGCTGGTTCGGTTTCAACGCCGGCAGCGCCCTGGCCGCGAACCAGATCGCCGGACTCGCCTTCGTCACGACGATGTTCGCGCCCGCGGCGACGCTGGTGGTGTGGGCCTTCCTCGACATGGTGCGATCGGGCAAGCCCACCGCCGTCGGCGCCGCGACCGCGATCGTCGTCGGCCTCGTTGCCGTCACGCCCGCCGCCGGCTTCATCAGCCCGCTGAGCGCCATTGCGCTCGGTGCGATTGCCGCCGTGCCCAGCTATTTCGCGCTGCAGTGGCGCGCCAGGACGTCGCTCGACGACTCGCTCGACGTCGTGGCCGCGCATGGCGTGGGCGGGACGGTGGGGGCGCTGCTGACCGGTGTGTTCGCGCAGAAGAGCCTCAACGGCCTGGCCGACGGCGCGCTCTTCGGCAATCCCGGACAGCTGGCGGTGCAGCTCATGGCCATCCTCGCGGCCATCGTGTTCAGCGGCGTGATGAGCTTCATCCTGCTGAAGGCCATCTCGGTGGTCGTGCCGCTCCGCGCCGCCATCAACGACGAGGCGTCGGGCCTGGACATCAGCATGCACGGGGAAGAGGCGTACCTGCACTCGGACGGTTCGCACC
>JBOGIX010000809.1:0-2704 GCA_050744685.1 Vicinamibacterales bacterium
GGACACAATCGCGCGCCTGCTCCTCGATCGTGGCACCGACCCGAACTGGGGTGAACCGACGGCGCCGAAGGGGCGATCACTTCAGGTGGCGGCGGCCGCGGGACGACGCGAGCTGGTTGAGTTACTCCTCGCGTACGGCGCGGATCCGAACAGCAGCGTGGATTCGTCCGGCAACGCGGTTTCCGCGGCCGCCACACCCGGGATTCGCGCGCTGCTCGTGGCTCGCGGCGGAACGCCCGATCCGTACGACACGAGCTGGATCGATGACGATGAAGAACTTCGGCGCGTGGCGGAAGATCCAACGGAGACCGTGCGCGTTGCGGCTGCCTTTGCGATGGTCGTGGGAGACGGACGAAGGGATCGACTCGAGCGACTTCTGGCAGCCGGGCTGCGGGTGCCACCGGTCCTCACGGGGTGCCAGGGCTATCTTCTGACACACACAGACATGCTCCGTACGTTGCTGGCGCACGGCATGAGTCCTGACGTCATGAACTGGCAGCATCAGACGCTGCTGCACCTCGTGTGCCAGGCGCGCGACTACCGTGGACGGAACAAGACCAACGGCGCCGTCGAGCGCGCGACGATTCTCCTCGACGCCGGCGCGAACATCTCTGCGCGCGACGAGGAATATCGATCGACACCGCTCGCCTGGGCGGCCCGGACGAACGCTGTCGAGGTGGTGGAGCTTCTGCTCGCACGCGGCGCCCCGGCGAACCTTCCGGACGATGAACCGTGGGCCACACCGCTCGCGTGGGCCGAACGCCGCCAACACGCGGCGATCGTGTCGATCCTCCGGCAGCATGGAGCTGCCTGATGTTCGCGAGGCTTTCCGGGTAGACTACGTCCGCCGCGCCTTCCCGGAACAGGACATGACGTGAGTTCATTCTCGCGGGTTGTCGTACTGATTGCTCTCACGGCCAGTTCGTGGCTGCCAGCACCACCATCCGGCGAGCCTGTGGCGTCACAGTCTTCCTCGCAGCAGGGACCAGCCGACCGGCCGATCTTTCGCGCGGGCGTCGAACTGATCCAGCTCGATGTCTCGGTGCTGGATCGCGATCGGAAACCGATTACCGGGCTCAACGCATCGGACTTCACCATCCTCGAGGATGGTATTGCCCGGCCCATTCGTGCGTTCGCGCCAGTCGTGCTGCCCGCGCGAGCGGGTTCGGAGTCCAGGCCATCGGCATCGCCGGTCCGTGACCGCGCCAAGCCGTCCACGAACGCGTCCGGCAACGACGAAGGGCGGCTGGTCATCATCCTCATGGACCGAACGATCCCGGTGGGCGAGCCGACTGTGACCGCCCGGCGGATTGCCACCGCCGGGATCGACGAGCTCGGCCCGCACGACCTGGCTGCGGTTGTCACAACGGGCAGCGGCGTGCCCCAAGCCCTGACCGCGGATCGTGCCCGACTCATCGCCGCTGTCAACCGCGGCGACTGGAGCACCGGCATCAGCAAGGAGCAGGAAGACATCGTCGCCCGGGTGATGGGCAAGGACGATCCGCTGAGCGACGGCCGCTGCCTGTGTGGCCTCTGCGTGCTCGAAACCGTGACCGGCATTTCCGACGCGGTGAAGAACGTGTCTCGACGAAAGAAGGTCCTGCTCTTCATCGGATCGAGCGTCATCTTCCAGGTGGGGCCTCGCGCCCCCTCGGCGGACGTGGGCTGCAGCCGGCGGGTGACCGACGCGCAGCGCACGCTGTTCGACTCGCTGGCTCTCTCGAACCTGACGGTGCACTCGCTCGATCCCGCGGGCATCGTGAGCATCGGCGCGCATACGCGTGCGGGCTCACCAGGCGGCAGGACCATGGACGCGCCAGCCCGCCGGCGGCAGCAGTTGCAGCAGGACACCGCCGATTCCCTGCAGAACCAGGGCAGTCTGCAGGTTCTGCCGGACCTTACCGGCGGTCGCGCCGTCCTGAACACGAACGCACCGGACGAGCAGGTGCCGGCAATTCTGGACGAGAGCGGCGCCTACTACCTCCTCGCGTTCGAGCCGGGCCCAGCCCGTCGCGGCCCCCCTCGGCGGATGATTGACGTGAAAGTCGCGCGGAGAGGAGCCTCGGTCGTTGCGCAGCGGAAACACATACTGCCGTCCGTGCCTGGTATCGCTGCCGCATCCGGCGGGGCACTCGCGCCAGCATCACCGCTCGACGACGCACTTCGGAGCCTGCTGCCCGTCGCCACAAAGCCGCTGACGCTCAGCGTCGCCGCATTCGCGGCTCCTGAGCCTGGGCGTGCGGTGCTCAGCCTCACGGTGGACGTTACCGCATTCGGCAGTGCGGGCACGGCAGTGCCGCTCGAGATTGGCGCCATCGCTGTGGACCAGAGGGGGCGCCGCGTTGTTTCAGCACGTCAGAGAACGACCGTTGAAATGCCGCGTGTCGCTCCAGGTCCGGAACACGAAACGAACGTTGTAATACCGCTCGAACTGCCCCATGGCGATTACGAGATCCGCGTGGCCGTTTCGGATGCAGCGGGCGTGGCGGCCAGCGTGTCCTCGCAGGTCGCAATCCCTGCGTTCGGCACTGCGGTCCTGTCGCTCTCGGACGTGAGCCTGGAGATGGGGCGCGCCTCCACGCGGACGCCGGCTACAGGCGCCGTGCAAAACGCCACCACACGCCGTTCATTTCATCCAGGTGAGGACGTCCGCGCATTCCTGGAAATTTATCAGGGGCCCGAGCGGATGGGCCCTGTTGTGCCC
>JBOGIX010000810.1:0-5617 GCA_050744685.1 Vicinamibacterales bacterium
GGTGTACACGGGACAGGTCGGCTCACCGCCGTCAACTCCCAACCTCCAACACCCAACACCTGATCAAGGCGCGTGGCCCGGCCAAGCTGGGGCAAAAGCGAACCAGCTGGGTGCTTCGACTGCCGCCAGGATTGTTCGAGCCACGCGCCTTGGGCGTTGGAAGTTGGAAGTTGAGAGTTAACGAGAGCCGTCAGTGCTCTCCCGCCAACAGCTTCCGCGCGAGCATCACGTCCGTCTCGTCGCCGGTGAGGTAGAGCACGTCTCCCGCCTGGAGCTGCTCGTCCGGCGACAGCGCGGTGATGTAGGTGGTCCCCCGCTGAATGGCGAGGACCGTCGCGTTCGTGTTCGCCCTGAGGTCCAGCTGCGCCATGGTTCGCCCGCTGCCCCAGTCGGTCGGCTCGATGCGATACGTGGAGACCGGCATGCGCTGGATCTCGTCGGGCAGCGACATGAGCCTCGCGCGCGGGGCGTGGACGGGCCGCAACGACGTGGACTCGCGCCGGAACACGTCGAGCAGCGGCTCGATGATGTTGCCGGGGATGTTGAGCCGGCCGAGCAGCTGCGCGACCACCTCGAGCGATGCCTCGAGCTCCTCGGCGACGGCGACCGTCGCTCCCGCGTCGCGCAGCCGTTCGGCCTCGAGCCGATACCTGGTGCGGACGACGACCGTGAGCGCCGGCGATATCTCGCGCGCCGCCTTGACCATGCGGAACGCCGCGTCCGGATCGCTCAGCAAACTGACGATCGCGAGCGCGTGCTGCGCGTGGGCCGCGTGCAGGCTCTCGGGACTGGTCGCGTCGCCATAGAAGATCAGCTCCCCTTCGGCCCTGGCCTGCTGCACCGTCAATCCGTTCAGTTCGAGGATCAGATACGGCACGTTCAGTTCGCGCAGCGCCCGCGAGACCAGGCGGCCGCCGATGCCGAACCCGAGCACGATCACGTGCCCGGACAACGATGGGATGCCCGCCGCCAGCGCTGCGTCCACACGGCCGCGCGCCGCCCGCGATCCGATCGCCGGCGCCACGCTCAACAGCAGCGGCGTCAGGACCATGGTCGCGACGCTCGCCCCGAGCATCACTTGCCACATGCCCGACGGTAGCAGCCCGGCGTCGAGCCCGGCGCGCCCCAGGATGAACGAGAATTCGCCGACCTGCGCGAGCCCGATGCCGGCCGTCAGCGCGATGCGCACCGGCGACGTGGACAGGAGCAGCGAGCAGCTCGCAATCACCGCCTTGATAAAGATGATGGCGAGCGTGACGCCGACGACGACCGGCCACTCGCGCAGCACCGACGGGAGATCGATCAACATCCCGAGCGAGATGAAGAACAACCCGGACAGGACGTCGCGCACCGGGCGCACTTCCGCGTAGGCCTGATGGCTGAATTCGCTCTCGGCGAGCATCAGGCCGGCGAGAAACGCGCCGACGGCCATCGACAACCCGAGCATCGACCCGAGCCACGCCGTGCCTACGGCGGCGATGATGATCGCCAGCGGGAAGGCTTCACGCCGTCCGCTCGACGTGACGAGCCGCAGCAGCGGCGGCAGCACGAGGCGGCTGGCCCCGGCGACGGCGGCGATAGCTAGCATCGCGCGGCCGAGCGCGAGCGGCACCGCCGAAAGGGGCGTGCGTCCCGAAAGGATCGGCACCAGCAGCAACAGCACGACGATGGCCAGGTCCTGCAACAGCAGGATGCCGACGGTCAGCCGCCCGTAGGGCGCGGACAACTCGTTCCGCTCCGCCAGTCCCTTGAGGACGATGGCGGTGCTCGACAGGGCCATGAAGAGGCCGATGAAGATCGCCAGCTGCGTTGTCGATCGCGGGATCAGGAGGACCAGCGCGGCGAAAGCGGCAGCCGTCAGGACGATCTGCAGCGTGCCGGCGAGCACGATGGTGCGCCAGATCTGCCGGACCGCGGCGAGCGAGAAATCCAGGCCGACCGTGAACAGCAGCAGGACGATGCCCAGCTCGGCGAGCATCTCGACTTCTTCGACGGTGCCGATGATGCGAAGGCCGCTCGGCCCGGCGACGACGCCGGCGACCATCATCGCGACAATCGTCGGCAGCCGCACGCGGGCGAGCGCCACCACGAGCACCAGCGCCACGGCGTAGGTCAGAAGCAGGTGGGCGAGGAGGCCGTGATCGGGCATCGATGTCGTTCGAGAAGACCGGTGCGCTGCGGCGGATCAGTGTCCGGGCGCGAGCAGGACTGCGTTGATGAACAGCAGCGACGTGGCCTCGGTGAACGCGCGGTAGTTGGGATCCTCGGCGAAGGCGATCACGTGGCCGTTGCCCATCGGCTGGTGCATCAGGAACGATCGCCGGGCGAGCAGCGGCTGCGCCTCCTTCCAGACGAGGCCGGCGGCAACGAGGCGATCCTCTGACTCGTAGAAACCAACGTTGCGCCCGGCGTCGAGCCTGAGCGGCGCGAAGACGCGCGCCCCTTCAACGACGGCGGTGATCTCGCCGTCGAGGCCGGCGGTCAGCCAGTGATTGCGATCGAGGCGCACGCGAAGCATCGCGCCCGCGAGATTCTCCGGACGCTCGCGTTCCGGCTGGATCGCCTTGTCGTAATCGAACGGCTTGGCAGGATCGGGTTTTCCGTCCGGACCGCTCGCCTGTGTGCTGCCTTGACCGGCATTCGCGTCCGGTTCCCTTTCCGGCGAGCCGTCGCGCAGCAGGGTGTCGGTCGCAAGCAGGCCCACGCGGTCCCGCGCGGCCCACCGCGACGCCTCGGCGAGCGTGATGAGCGTGCCTCCGGCGCGGATCCAGTCCTTGATCCGCCGGATGGCGTCCTCGTTGAAGGTGTAGGCGCCGGAAGGAAGCACGAGCACGTCGCACTTGCTCAGGTTGAAGTTCTGCAGCGTGGAGACACGGATCGCGGTGACGCGCTGGCCGAAGCGACGCTCGAGCGCGAACCGTGCCCACCCGGCCGACAGCGCCGACGTCGGGGTGTCCCACGCCATCACGACCCGGGGCGCCTTGAGCGAGACGATGCGGCCGCTGCCGAGCGAGATGCCCGACTCGGTCCACGTCTCCGCAATGGGCACGAGCTCGACGCCGTGCCGCCGCGCGCTCTGCACGAGCGCGGCAATGCCCTCGGGCGTGTTGTCGGCGATCCGGACGAACGCCGTGCCCGCCGGATACTGCCGGCCGCTGTGCGTGAACCCTTCGTCCGCCGAGACGATCCGCAACCCGGCGCGGAGCGCCTCCGCCGTCGCGGCGGCCGCGCCGGTGCCCCACGGCATCAGGTAGCCGATCGCGCCGGCCGGAGGATCGGCCGGGGGCCGCCCATCGCGCACCTCCAGCGTGCGCACCACGCTCACCTTATTGAACGCGATGACCTCGAGATCGAACGCGAGCGGCAGGCTCCATGCCGTCACGTCGTAGATCTGATCGGGCAGCCGCTCGCGCCGGCGGCGATCCTGCTCTTTCAGGAACGCCTCGTCCATCTTCACGTCGGGATCGAGGAGGTTCCGCACCAGCCGGCCCGCCGGCTGCGCGAGCGGGACGATGAGCGTGCCGGCGGGCAGCTGGCGTTTGCCCGCGAGGAACGGCTCCTCGGCGCGCTTCGCCTCGATGCCCTGCTGCACGAGGATCTCGGACAGGCGCGCCAGCCGCGATGGATCGTGGCCCGGCGGAATCAGGTACTCGCGGGTCCCCTGCTGCCCCAGCTTGATCGCGGTCCGGCGGTACTCGACGAAATCGCGCAAAAGACGTTCGCGGTTCCGCGCCGCGGTCACCGCGGTGGTGAGAGCGGCGGTGAAATGCTGCGTGACCGCCTGCTTGTAGGTCAGGATGGTGTCGTCTTCGCGGCGGAAGGCGAGCCCGCGTGCGGACGCCTGCTCGTAGGTCATGGCCACGGCGCCGTGAAAAGTCGGCCAGGAATCGCCGTAGCCCGGATAGAACGCGTCGTAGACCTCGCGCACGAAATAGCTGAAGCCGCGGCGATCGAACTGCGCGGCATTCGCGCGGCCGAACGTGTCGAACCATCGGCGCTGCACGTCGGTGATGTAGGGGTTCAGCGGCTCCGCCGGCGGCGCGAAGTAGTAGGTGGAGTTGCCGCCCATCTCGTGCAGGTCGACGACGACTTGGGGGTACCACTCGAGCATCACGCGGGCACGCCCCTGCGTTTCCGGCTGGGAGAGCGCGAAGTAGTCCCGGTTCATGTCGAAGAGGTAATGATTCGAACGGCCGCCCGGCCACGGCTCGTCATGTTCGGCGGCGGCCGGCTCGGCGTCCGGCGCCGCGGCCCGGCCGAGCAGGTTCTGCGTGATGAACCGCTCCCGCCCGTCGGGATTCTGCATGGGATCGATGATCACGATCGCGTCCCGCATCGCCAGGTCGGCGTCGGCGTCGCCGCGCGCGGCGAGCAGGTGATAGGCCTCCTGCAGGGCGGCATCGGCCGACGAGAGCTCGTTGCCGTGCACGCCGTGAATCAACCAGACGACGACCGGCAGCGCGGGCACGGCGGCATCGGCCTCCGGCGCGCCGGAGGCGAGCAGCTGCATGCCGCGCCTGACCTCGTCCAGCCGCGTCAGCCGCTGGCGCGATCCCACCATCAGGTAATGCAGAGGTCGCCCCTCCCAGGTGGTCGCGTACTTGACGAGGCGCGTGCGGTCGGGCGCAGCCTTCGCGAGCGCTTCGAGATACTGCCCGATTTGCGCCGGCGTCGTGATTGCCACGCCCGGCTCGTGGCCGACCACTGCTTGGAGCGTGGGGATCGCGGCATCGTAGGTGGCGCCGGCCAGCATCTGCGCCGACGCAGGCGCCGTGCAGAGCAGGACACAGAGAAACGAGAACAGTTTCATGGATTCCTGGAATCGGGGGACAAGGGACCCGGAATTATAGAATGCCTGCCATGAAACTCCCGATGAGCGTGGTGGGGTTGGTGTTCGTGCTGCTTGCAGGCGCGCCGGCGGCGGGCCGCCAAGGCGCGCGGCAGGCGCCGCCGGCGGCCGAACGGACCTTCGCGGAACCCGCGGCCTACGTGCCGGACGTGACGCGGCTGGCGGCCACGACGAGCGAGCTTCGGGATCTCGTCGATCGCTTCGCGCTCGATCGCCAGGCGCTGCACCGGTTCTACCCCATCGCCGGATCCAACGAACGCCGCGCGCGCCTCCGCGCATTCCAGCAGGCATGGCTCGACGCGCTGCCGAAGATCGACTTCGTCGAGCTGTCGCGCGAAGGACAGGTCGACTACGTCCTGCTGCGCAACCATCTCGAGTACTCGCTGGCGCTCCTCGATCGCGAAGAGCGCCGGGAACGCGACACCGATCCGCTGCTGCCTTTCGAGGAAGACGTCATCCGGCTGCAGGAGGAGCGGCAGAAGCTGCGGTTCGTGTCGCCGCAGCAGGCGGTGACCGCGTTGACGATGATTGGAGAACGGATCAAGGAGGCGCGCGCGGCGGTTGAAGCGGGCATGAGCGGAGCGGCGGCCGGTGGGCCCGCGGTGAAACCCACGCCGCTTGCTGGCCAGCGCGCTGCGGCCCAGGCGGAGCGGCTGCTTGGGGCGCTCGAGCAGTGGTTCGAGTTCTACAACGGCTACGACCCGGCATTCACGTCCGCCGTGCCGCCAGCCTACAACGGCGTGACGCAGGCGCTCGGCGAGTATGCGC
>JBOGIX010000811.1:0-4305 GCA_050744685.1 Vicinamibacterales bacterium
GCGCTCGCCATGGCGGAAGCGGGACTGTGATTCTCCTCATCGACAACTACGATTCGTTCACGTTCAATCTCGCGCAGTACCTCGGCGAGCTCGGCGCGCCGCCGCTCGTCCGGCGCAACGACGAAATCACGCTCGACGAGATCGCGGACCTGCGCCCCACGCACATCGTCATCTCGCCGGGCCCTGGGCGTCCCGAGGATGCAGGCGTCTCGGTGGACGTGATCAAGCGGTTCGGATCGTCGACGCCGCTGCTCGGCGTGTGCCTCGGTCACCAGAGCATCGGTTTCGCGTTCGGCGGCGACGTCATCCGCGCGCCGCAGCTGATGCACGGCAAGGTGTCGATGGTGCAGCACGACGGCCGCGGCGTGTTTCGCGGCGTGCCGCAGCCGTTCACGGCGGGGCGGTATCACTCGCTGGTCGTCGCCGATCCGCCGCCGCCGGATCTCGAGATTGCCGCGCGCACGGAAGAGGGGACGATCATGGGCGTGCGCCACCGCCAGTTTCCAATCCACGGCGTGCAGTTCCACCCCGAGTCCGTGCTGACGGGCGAAGGCAAACAGCTGCTGCGCAATTTTCTCGATCTGTAGACGCCATGTTTGCTGCCCTCCTCGAAAAGCTGCAACGCCGCCAGGATCTCACCGTGGACGAGGCGGCTGCCGCCATGGACGAGATCATGGAAGGACGCGCCCAGCCCTCGCAGATCGCGGCGCTGCTCATCGGCCTCGCCATGAAGGGGGAGCGCCCGGCGGAGGTCGTCGGCCTGGCGACGACGATGCGGGCGCGGGCGACGAAGCTGTCGCGGGATTATTCGCCGGTGTTCGATACGTGCGGCACGGGCGGCGACCGCGCGCACACCTTCAACGTCTCGACCGTGGCGGCGCTCGTGCTCGCCGCGTGCGGCGTGCGGGTGGCAAAGCACGGTAACCGGTCCGTGTCGAGCCGATGCGGCAGCGCCGATCTGTTCGAAGCGCTCGGCGTCAACGTCGCGGCCGAGCCCGCTGTCGTCGAACGCTGCCTCGCCGAAGCGGGCATCGCGTTCTTCTTCGCGCCAACCTTTCATCCCTCGATGCGCCATGCGGGGCCGACACGGCGCGAGCTCGGCGTTCGCACGGCATTCAACCTGCTGGGACCGCTCACCAATCCCGCGCATGCGACGCGTCAAATCGTCGGCGTGCCCAGGTCCGAGCTGACGGAGCTGGTGGCGCGGTCGCTCGCGCTGCTCGGCACCGAGCGGGCGTGGGTCGTCCACGGCGCCGATGGCCTGGACGAGATCTCGACGACTGGTTACACGAAGGTGTCGGAATGCCGCGACGGGCAGGTCAACACGTTCTACCTGCACCCGGCGGACGCCGGGCTGCCGAAATCGCCGCCGGAAGCATTGCGCGGCGGTGATGCCGCGGAAAACGCGGAGATTGCCCGCCGCGTGCTCGGCGGCGAAGGCGGCGCGCCGCGCGACATCGTCCTGCTGAACGCGGCCGCGTCCCTGCTCGTGGCCGGCAAGGTGGCCCGGCTGCCGGATGGATTGACGATGGCCGCCGAGGCGATCGATAACGGGCGCGCTGCGGCGGTCCTCGATGAGCTCCGCCGACTGTCGCAGGCCACGGCGCAGACGGAGGAGCGGGCGTGACCAGCCAGGCGCCGCCCGACCTGCTTGCCACCATCGTGGCCGCGACGCGCCGAATCGTTGCCGTGCGATCGACGGAGGTGCCGCTGAAGGCGCTCGAGCGCGCGCTGTCGCGCCGGCCAGACGGCGACGCGTTCCGGCGTGCGCTCTCGGAATCGCCGACGCCGCGCATCATCGCCGAGTGCAAGCGGCGATCGCCCTCTCGCGGCATCCTGCGACAGCACTACGACGCCGCGGCTCACGCACGGGCGTATCAGGACGCGGGGGCCGCCGCCGTATCCGTGCTCACGGAACCGACGTTCTTCGACGGCGATCCCTCGCATCTTCGCGCCGTCAGGAACGCCGTCACGATTCCGGTGCTGCGCAAGGATTTCATCGTGTCCGGCTACCAGCTGTACGAAGCCGCGGCCATCGGCGCCGACGCCGTGCTGCTCATCGTCGGCGCGCTGAACGACCACGAGCTGCGCGATCTGCACCACAAGGCCGGGACGCTTGGCCTCGAGTGCCTGGTCGAAGTGCACGATGTGGCCGAACTCGCTCGCGCCCTCGATGCAGGCGCGTCGATCGTCGGCGTGAACAGCCGCAGCCTTCGGACGCTGTCGGTCGACCTGAAGGTGCTCGACACCATCGGCGGGCTGTTGCCGCCGGACGTGATCGCGGTGGCGGAAAGCGGCATCAGGACGCGCGACGACATAGATCGTCTGACGGAGGCCGGCTACGGGGCGTTTCTCGTGGGTGAGCGATTGATCGGCCAACCGGATCCCGGAGAGGCGTTGAGGCAATTGAATGGACACCCGTAGCGTGGTGCTTCAGCCCCGCGTCAAGATCTGCGGGATCCGGCGGCCGGAAGACGCCCAACTGGCCGTGGAACTGGGCGCGCATGCGCTCGGATTCGTCTTCTGGCCGAACAGCCCGCGGGCAGTGACCGCAGAGCAGGCACGGATCGTGATCGATCGCGTGCCGCCGTTCGTGGCCGCCGTCGGCGTGTTCGTCAATCAGGCGCCAGCGGACGTCCTCGACACGGCGCGGCGTGCCGGCCTGACGGCGATTCAGCTGCACGGCGACGAAGAAGCGTCGGCCTACGCCGGGTGCGGATGGCGCGTGATCAAGGCGCTGCCCGTTGGCAAGGACTTCACGCTGTCGGCCGTCGAGGACGTGCCGGCGGAGATGACGGTGCTGCTCGACGCGCACGATCCGGTGCGAAGGGGCGGGACTGGCCGCGCGATCGAATGGAGTGTCGCCGCAACCGCCGCACGCGTGCGGCCGATCGTGCTTTCGGGGGGGCTGACACCTGCGAACGTCCGCACGGCCATCGATGCTGTGCAGCCATTTGCAGTGGACGTGTCGTCGGGCGTCGAATCGGCCCCCGGCGTCAAAGACGAAACGAAGATGCGCGCGTTCTTCGCGGCATTGCGCTCGTAGTGAACCGATGGATACTGTGATTCCCCATTTTGGACATCGCGACCCGGACGCGCGCGGCTATTACGGCGAGTACGGCGGGCGTTTCGTGCCGGAAACGCTGGTGGCGCCGGTCGCCGAGCTGGAGCGCGCCTATCTCGAGGCGCGTCAGGACGACTCGTTCAGGACCGAGTTCCGCGAGCTGCTGCGCACCTACGTCGGCCGGCCCACGCCTGTGTACGAAGCACGCCGCCTCAGCGAGTCGCTCGGCGGCGCACGCATCTTTCTCAAGCGCGAGGACCTGGCGCATACCGGCGCGCACAAAATCAATAATGCCCTCGGCCAGGCGCTGCTCGCCAGGCGGATGGGCAAGCGCCGCGTGATTGCCGAGACCGGCGCCGGCCAGCACGGCGTGGCCACCGCCACGGTCTGCGCGCTGCTCGGATTGTCGTGCGACGTTTACATGGGCGCGGAAGACATGGAGCGGCAGTCGCTGAACGTCTTCCGCATGCAGCTGCTCGGCGCCACGGTGCGGCAGGTCGACGCCGGCGCGAAGACGCTCAAGGACGCCATCAACGAGGCGATGCGCGACTGGGTCACCAACGTGGCCGACAGCTACTACCTCCTCGGCTCCGTGCTCGGTCCGCATCCATATCCGCTGATGGTGCGCGAGTTCCAGTCCGTCATCGGGCGCGAGGCCCGCATGCAGTGCCTCGAGGCCATCGGCAGGCTTCCCGACACCATCGTGGCCTGCGTAGGCGGCGGCAGCAACGCGATGGGGATCTTCGACGCGTTCGTCGCCGACACCGAGGTCCGGCTGATTGGCATCGAAGCCGGCGGTCACGGCATCGAGCCCGGCCGGCACGCCGCGCGCTTTGCCGGCGGCAGCTCCGGCGTGCTGCAGGGAACGCGAAGCTACGTGCTGCAGGATGCCAACGGCAATATCGAGTTGACGCATTCGATCTCCGCCGGCCTCGACTACGCCGCAGTCGGCCCCGAGCACGCCTGGCTGCACGATTCGGGTCGAGCCGAATATGCCTGGATCGGAGACGACGAGGCGCTGGCCGCGTTCGAGCGTCTCGGCCGCGAGGAGGGGATCCTGCCCGCGCTCGAGTCGTCGCACGCCATCGCCTATGCCTGTCGCCTCGCCCCGACGATGGCGCGCGATCGCATCCTGTTGATCAACCTGTCGGGCCGGGGAGACAAGGACGTGCTCAGTGTGCAGAAGGCGCTCGCGGCGAGGACCCGGGCATGACGGCGTCGCGGCTGGCCGAGACCTTCAC
>JBOGIX010000812.1:0-6048 GCA_050744685.1 Vicinamibacterales bacterium
GCCCGGGGCGTGCCGGGCGCAGGAAACGCACGTTCAGATCCAGCGTGGACTGAAACTGATCGGGCTCCAGCGTCGCCAGGAGGGTCGGGCCCACCGTGTCGTACAGCATCGCCGCGAGGAACGCGCCGAGCACGTTACCGGCGGGGTTGGTGAAGGCCTCGGTCGCCGTGAACGCGAGCTCGATCGTGCCGTTGTCGGCGTCGACGTCGACGATCTCCAGTCCGAGGGTCTTGGCGGCCGGCGGCATCGGCGCGCGGCCTTCGACTCCATCCCAGAATGGCCCGGTGCGGCTGCCTGATGCGGTCATCGAAGACTCCAGTCTCAGGCTCAATTCGATGATCGGTCCGCCGCCATGGCGGATCAAGCTCGTGCAGCGGCGATGCGCGAGGGGTGCGGTTCGTTCAGCGCAGCTCGGCGCGAGGGCTGTGCGATGCCGCCGCGATCGGACCCGGCTGGCACGTGCTGCCTCGAAGCACGTCCTCCGGTATGGCCTCGAGCAGGCGTTCGGGCGCGATGAGGCCCGCAGCCGCGCCCAACGCCTGCAGCACTGCGGCGCTGACGAACACGGGCAAGGCCAGCGGCAGCGCGAGCGCGCGTGACGGCTTGCGGCGGATCTCGTCGGCGAGCTTCGCAGCGACCTGTGCCGACCAGAAGCGCACCAGGTTCACGGTTCGCCGCCGCTGCTCTTGCGACCGCCTGACGGCCGGCGCGTCCCGCGCGATCAGGCGCGGCACGACCACGCCATCGAAGCCCATCAGGATGAAGCGCCAGAAGAAATGCGTCAGCCCGTTCGGCGACGCGTGCAGCGCGCGCGCCGTGGGCTGGCGCAGGATCGTGTGTCCTGCGGCGAGCAGCCGCGCGGCGTGAATCCCGCTCATTCGATAACACGGGAGCCGTGCCGGAATGGGAATGGCGTCGAGTACCGCGCGCCGGAACGCGACATTGTTGAGATGGTAGCGGTCCGACTTGTAGGGGCCCGACGATGTGCGCGCGGGAAAGCTGGCCGCCAGCGCCACGCCGAGGCCGTAGGGACCTTGCGAGTCGATGCTGGTTTCGCCGCCGACGACCGTGACCGCCGGATCCGAGAACGGCGAGAGCAGCGTCTCGAGCCACGCGGGATCGTAGCGGCAGTCGCCATCGGCGAACACGATGATCTCGCCGGTCGTGGCATGCGCCCCGGCCATCTTCAGCTCTTCGTATCCGGTGCCTTCGGGCAGGCGCATCACGCGCGCCCACGGATACGTCTTCAACGCCTGCCGGAAGATGTCGTCCGGTACATCGCCGCTATCGGCGATGAGCACCTCGTTCGCCCGTGTCGGCGACAGCGACTGGGTCTCCAGCGTCGCCAGCGTTGTCTGCAACCCGTCGAGGTCCGCCAGCGAAAGATTCGCTGTTTCGATGATCAGGGAAAAGCTCGGTACGTTCATGAGTCACCGTCTTCAGCTGTTGGTTGTGACGAGGTGCTGCGCCTGGAAAGAGCAGCCCTCGCAGGCTGCCTGCCATGGTGGCCAGGAGCACGAGTGAATGGACGCCGCTCACCGCAAGCGATCGGGTGCGATCGACGGCGGGAATACTTCGCTCGGTCGTGCCGCGCCGTCGGGCCAGCGCCAGTCGATCCGCCGCGCGCGACGCCAGCGAGCGTACCGGGATACCGCCGCGGCGAACGAGCTGGCCGGTGCCGAAGCCCACGCGTTCACTCTTGGACAGGAGCTCCCGCAGCGAGGCGCGCGCCGGATGATTGACGACCACGTCTTCGGCATAACGAATGGGGAACCCCGACCGGGTGCATCGCTGGCCGAATTCATAATCACCGCCGGACTTGAGGCGATCGTCGAAGCGGCCGACCGAATCGAACACCGCGCGCCGTACGAACAGGTTCGCTGTCGCGCCGAAGCCCTCCTGCACGTAGCGGCTCTGCCTGAAGAACCGACCGGCGTCGACGAGCTCGGCCGTCGACGGCGTCGCCGACAATTCGAGATGTACGCGTCCGGCAACACGAGGGACGGATGCGAGCGCGGCGAGCCCGCGTTCGAGCCAGTCCGGACGGGGCGTGCAGTCGACGTCCGTGAACCCGACGTTTGCCGCCGTTGCCGCGTCCAGGCCCGTATTGCGTGCCGCATACGCACCCAGGGGACGGGGATGAATCAGGAGCCGCCAGCCCGGCAGGAGCTGTTTCCGAAGCCACGCCTCTCCTCCGTCACTCGATCCATCGTCGATCCAGATCACCTCGACCGCGTCGTGCGGATATCTTTGACACCCGAGCGCGTCAACGAGCGCGCTGAGTTGCGCCCGCGCGTTTCGGAACGGAACGATGACCGAGATCAATGGCAGCATAGTGCCTCTTTGGCAGCCAGTAACTCGAAGAGATCCTGGGCTAGCTGAACCATTTCCTCAGTCGCAACTACCCAACGATATAAGACGGCGGAACCGGGCGCGATATTCCACCCGGGTATCCAGAAAAAATTTCGGCGAGAAATTTGGCGCTACCTCGACAATTCGCGCGTGCGCTGGAGTCGGGATGCGAGCTCTGCGTAGCGAGGACCGGGAACGGCGGTACAGAGCGGCGTGCCGTCAGCCGTCGTGACCTTGTAGACGATATCGGTTCGATGCATCGACTGCACGACTTCGTTCTTCGAACCGCGCAGGAGCACCAGTTCCAGGTGATGAGCCAGGTGATCGTTGTTCGTCACGATCACCTGCGGGACGCGGGGCGCGCTGAGCAGCATCTGCCGCCACTGCCTTCCGGATACGGCAATGGGCATCCGCGCTTCTCTGGCCAGCGGCGCGGCGTGCTGCATGGCCTGGTAGAGGCAGTTACCCCAGTAGTCCATGTCGAAGCGCTGGATCGCGTTCTGCGGACCGCCAAGCAAGGGATTGAAGTACACGATCTGGTTGGGATGATTGCGCCCCTGGAACACGATCGGTTCGAGCAGGCCGAGCGCGAGCACGCCCGCGCCGAGCGCGCGCGGCCACCCCGCGAGCGCGGTCAGGCACCACGACCAGCCGAGCGCGCTGACGACGAAGAGCGGCGGCATCACGAAGAGCAGCTGGCGGATCCCGTCGTAGATCGTCGACTGCCTCAGGATCACGTAGGTGATCGGAAACAGCACGGCAAACCAGAGGGCGGCGATCGGGGCCGCGTTGCGCCAGCCCGTGGAAAGGCGCCCCACAGAAAGAAGCGCTCCGGCGAGCACGACGATCGGCGTCGTGTAAACGAGCCAGACCGGAACGTAGTTCCATGGTACTTCGCTGGCCCGGACCACGCGACCGTCGAACAGCAGGGCGCCGTTCCAGCCGACATCCGAGACGCCGCGGACCGCATCGATCAGGCCGATGTAGGGGTGCGTCTGCAGCCACGGCCAGAAGGGCATCGGGACCGTGGTGGCAACGAACGTGAGCACGACGAAGGATCCCGCCGTTGCCGCGAGGCGCCGCAGGTTGTGTTCGCGGTTCGACACCACCGCCGCGAGCACCAGCCCCGCCGCGTAGGCGACAAACAGCAGGCCGCCGGGACGCACGCTGAGCGAGAGCCCGATCGCCAGGCCGATTCCCGCAGCGACCTTCAGCGGAAGATACGGGTAAGTGCCGCGGATCCCGGACATCGCATAGAGACTCCATGCCCCGAGCGCGGCGAATGGAATGTCCTTCGGGTTGTTCATCGAGTGCCCGAAGTAGCGCGGGGCGGTGACGGCGAGACCGGCGGCGAGCAGACCCGCCCACGGCCCGGCGAGCCTCGCCGCGAGCAATGCGCATGCGACGATGCCCAGCCAGCCGCAGAACGCATTCAGTCCATGGCGGACGAGATACGTGTCCCATGGCAGCAGGTGCTGCAGGCCGACGGCGCTGAGATCGAACAGGCCGCCATACAGCCGCGACCCGTCGGTCTGGAAGCGGTCGATCGCGTACTGACCCTGGTAGTACTCCAGCATCCGCTCGCCAAAGCGCTGGCGCGGCAGTTCGTCCCAGGTGACGCCGAAGTCGCGCGACAGGCCGACCATCAGCGGCAGCAGCGCCGCCACTACGCACACGAGCAGCCAGTGAGCGCGCGCGCGGCGGCCTCTTGCTCGTGGCGGCACGACCGGCTGCGCCTCGGTATCGACGTTCATGGCCCGGTTCAGTCTCCCCCAGGCGGGACCGATGCGGCAACGTTCGCGCGTCGGCTCTCGTTCAACATTTCATCCGGGCGGATCGTGCCGAACCCCGTGACAGCTGCCTGAGCCGGGTGTGTCACACGACTGCGGTGAGCTCGCCTTGCTGCCAAATCACCCGGGCACGGCGGTCGTCGCCAACAGGTCGTCACCATGCCACCTTCCTCCAGGAACGGCCTTACTGATCAGAGCCGGCCTGCGGCTGAACTTCAACCTTGTCCACACGCCATCCAGTATTCAAAGCCATTGTCTGCTGGCACGCGCCTCGCAGCGCAACCTGCGAGGAGGCTGTCATGGGGACTCGACAGATCGCGTGCGCAATGCTGATCGCCGGTGTCAGCCTGGGGATCGTACCGCCGGCGTCTGCCGCGTCGCAGGATCGATCGTCTGAGGCGCAGGGCAGGAGCATCCAGGCACGCCTGCGGGCGATGGATCGGGACAACGACGGCGTGATCACACGGGCCGAATGGCGAGGCAGCGACGAAGGGTTTCGCGAACAGGACACGAACGACGACGGCGTGCTCTCCGGCGACGAGGTGCGGTTTGCGCGACGGCGTGGCGCGGATCCTTACGATGATGAACGTTTGCCTGAGCGCCGCACGTTTGCCGTGCTCGACCGGAACGACAACGGGGTCATCACCAGCGGTGAATGGGACCGTCAGGCAGACGAATTCCGCGCGCTCGACAGCGACGGCGACGGCGTGCTCACGAGGCAGGAATACCGTCAAAGCGTTGTTCCCGACAGTTCACCGGCGTATCGCGCCGGGCGCGACAGAGGTCTGGCTGACGGCCGTCAGGCTGGCCGCGAAGATCGGACCGTGAACGGCGGCGTGTGGGATCTCGACGGCCAGCGCGAGCTGGAAGGGGCCGACGCGGGTTACAACGCCAGCATGGGGCCGCGCGCCGATTACCAGGAAGGCTACCGCGCCGGCTTCAAGATCGGCTATCGCGAGGGCTTCGGGCCGCGATAACGGATGGCAACATGACGGTGGTGCGGTCGCGCATTCGGCAACTCCCAACTCCCAAGGCGCGTGGCTCGCGGGAGCAGGATGAACGTCGGTGCAACCAGATATGCATTTCGACTTTCACCCCAGATGATTCGGCCCACGCGCCTTGGGAGTTGGGAGTTGGGAGTTGATATAAGACCTACTCCTGCCGCAGCGCCACGATCGGATCGACGCGCATGGCGCGCCGCGCGGGGATTGCGCATGCGGCAAGTGCCACGGCAGACAGGATCAGCGCGGTGGCCGCGAACGTGCGCGGGTCGGTGGGCGTCACGCCGTAAAGGAAGCTCGTCACCGAACGCCCGGCCGCGAGCGCGCCGGCAATGCCGATCGTGATCCCCACGAGCACGAGCAGCATGCCGTCGCGCAGTACGAGCAGGAAGACGTCGCGCATTTCCGCGCCGAGCGCCAGCCGGATGCCCATCTCGCGCGTCCGCCGCGCGGTGGAGAACGACAGCACGCCGTAGATGCCGACGGCCGCGAGCAGCACCGCCAGGCCGCCGAAGACGCCGAGCAGCCACGCACCCATGCGCGGCGCGTAGAGCGATGTGCCGAGGCTCTCGGCGACCGTCTCGATGTTGGGGACCGGCAGGTTGGCCTCGAGCGCCTGGATCTCGCGCCTCACGGCAGCGATGATCGAGGCCGGCGGCACGGAGGTGCGCACGTAAAGCGTCATGCCGGTTTCATGATTCTGCGCCAGCGGCAGATAGGCGACGGGGAGTGCACCCTCGCTCAACGCCGCGTACTTGCTGTCCCGCACGACGCCGACGATCTCGCGCCACGGCCCGGTCGGCCCGTCGAAGCTCACTCGTTTGCCGATCGGACTCTCTCCGTTGAAATGTGTCCTGGCGATCGTCTCGTTGACGATCGTGACGAGGGGCTGCTGACTTGTGTCC
>JBOGIX010000813.1:0-3424 GCA_050744685.1 Vicinamibacterales bacterium
CCCCGTAGCAACCCGAGGCCGCCGTCTGCCGCCGCAAGAATGCCCCGGTAGCAGCCCGAGGCCGCCCGCGAGGACAAAGAAGCTACCCGCCGGAATTCGCCCGGGGCGGCAGCGCCAGGGCCACATACGCGCCGGGAATCGGCGCCGTCGATGCAGGATGGCCGGGAGACGCGTGCGTGTGGGTCGTGGCCTGTGCCGCGGCGCAGTAGACGATGAACTGGCGGCCGTCGACTTCGTAGACGGCGGGAATGCCTTCAATCGCGGCGCTGACCTCGAGACTCCATAGCTCCTTTCCGGTGTCGACATCGAACGCACGGATCTTGCGGTCCCGCGTGCCGGTGAAGAGAAGGCCACCCGCGGTCACCACCGGTCCGACCTTCGGGAAATGGCCGCCGGTGCCGGTGGCGCCTTTCGCGACCAGCTCGGGCACGTCGCCGAGCGGGATCTGCCACTTGATTGCGCCCGTGTTGAGATCGTAGGCCGTGAGCGTAGTCCAGGGCGGCCCGATCGCGGACAGTCCGCTGCTCGTGATCATGAACCCGAACGGGCTCTTGTAGCGGAGCGACGCGGGATCGGCGGGCGCAGGCGCGGCGTCCTCGGCAGGGACGGCGCTGCCGTTCCCCGTACCCGAGGATGCCGGCGGCGCGGGTGTGGTCGCCTCCGGCAGTGTCAGTTTCAGCATCGCGGGAAAGTCCTTCGACACGACGAACATCGTCCCGTGCTCGGGGTCGATCGCCGTGCCGCCGAAGTTGGCGCCGCCGTTGTTGCCCGGCATCTGGATCGTGTTGCGGGTGCCGGGCGGCGTGAACAGCCCTTCGTTCCTGGCGCCACGGATGTCCTCGAGAAAGCGCGCGCGCTCGGCCGCGTCGTCGATGAACGGGTTCAGATCCTTCTCGGTGAAGCTCTGGCGCGCAAACGGCTTCGGCGCGGTGGGAAACGGCTGCGTGGGCCACGTCTCTTCGCCCGGCATATCGGAACGCGGCACCGGCCGTTCCTCGATCGGCCACAACGGTTCGCCGGTAACCCTGTTGAATACATAGAGGAACCCGGTCTTTCCCGCCTGCGCGACGATGTCGACCGGTTTGCCGTTGTGCAGGACGGTCATCAGCTTCGGGCCGGCAGCGTTGTCGTAGTCCCAGATGTCGTGATGAACCATCTGGAAGTGCCAGATGCGCTTCCCGGTCCTGGCGTTCAGCGCGAGCAGGCAGTCGCCGAACAGGTTGGCGCCGGCGCGGTTCGCGCCGTAGAAGTTGTATTTCGGGCTGCCGGTGGGCACGTAGGCGATGCCACGCCTCTCGTCGACGGCGAGCTCGGCCCACGCGTTCGCGCCGCCGATGGAGGTGCGCGCGCCTTTGGGCCAGGTGTCGGCGCCGAACTCTCCCTCGCGCGGCACGGTGTGAAACGCCCAGACCATCCTGCCGGACCGCACATCGTACGCGCGGATGTCGCCGGGCGCGGAGTCGTATTCCTGGTTGGTTGCCGAGCCGAGGATGATCAGGTTCTCGAAGACTCTCCCGGGTGTGCCCGACTGCACGGCGATCTTCGCCGGATCGCGATCGAGCCCTTCACGAAGATCGATGCGGCCGTTGACGCCGAAGGAGGAGACGGGCTCGCCGGTGACCGCGTCGATCGAGTGCAGGAACTGGCTGTGTGCATAGAGAAGCCGGCGCTCCGAACGATCCCGGCTTTCCCAGTAGTTGATGCCGCGCGTGGTAAATCGTCCCTTCCCTGCCGCATGAGTCCAGATCGGCTCACCCGACGCCGCGTCGAGCGCCACGATCGTGTTGTCCTTCGCGAGCACGTAGATCGTGCGGTCGACGACGATCGGATTGAACAGGTAGTTGGCGCCGTCGCCGGTTGGAAATGTCCATGCGGCCTGCAAACGCGAGACGTTCGATCGATTGATCTGCGTCAGCGCCGAGTACTGAGCGCCGTCCGCCCCGCCGCCATAGTCGGACCACGTGGTGTACGGCGCGCGCGGCCCTGGAGCCGACTGCGTTCGGCCTTGTGCGGCGCGTCCGAGACGCGACTGGAGCAGGAGGAGGCCGCAGCCGGAGATGAATTCTCGCCTTTTCATCGGTGACCTTCGTGTCGGGGAATCGTGCGGGCTTGCCGGTCAATGGTACTCGACGCAGACCGCGGCGGAAGAGGAGACCTTCGAGCACACCGAGAGGGAGGAACTGGGACTATCGACGAAACGCTCCCTTAGATCGTGATCGTCCGCGCACGTCCGACTACTTCCCAGCGTTCGACCGCACGGCCGTCCCGGACGACGACTGCTTCGCTGTGCAGCGCGACCGTCGGGCAGACGTGCCAGGGCATGCCGTAGATGCACGTGCCCACAGGAAATTCCGCGGCGCGGTTGGTTTCCAGGACCAGGTGCTCCTCGCTGTGGCCGACGGCTCTTGCGTTGGGCAGGCCGAGCAGCTGCACGCGCGGGTGCGGCATCTCGGAGGCGACGGCCTTGTGGCCGAGGTCGAGGCACAGGAGGTTGCTCCCGGGCCGGCTGACGACGCGGGTGAGCAGCAGCACGGCGGGCAGGAAGTCGAGATCGGGCAGCGTCGTGCTGTAGCCGAAATCCCAGAACACCGTCGTCCCGGGGCTGCAGTCCACGCCCTGACGCCGGGCGTGAAAGGGAAACGTCGGCGTGCCGCCGGCAACGATCGACGGCACGCGAAGGCCGGCGGCGGAGAGATCGCGGTAGAGCGCGATCACCGGGCCAAACGCCTCCTCCGCCGCGGCTGCGCGCGCCTCGGGATCGGTGTCGTGGATGTGCCCGTCGTACGCGTGCAGGCCTGATGCGTGGAGGCCCGGAAGAGTCACAATCAATCGATACAACGCGGCCGCGGCCTCACCCGGGGCCACCCCGGTGCGGTGCATGCCACAGTCGATGTCGAGAAACAGGTTCAGCGTCGTCCGCGCGGCCGAGGCCGCCCCCGACAGCTGGCGGATGGTGGCCTCGTCGTCCACCAGCGCCGCCAGACGGGTCCTGGAAAAGCGATTCACCAGCTCGAGCAGCCGGCCGATGTTCGGGCCGACCGGCTGATACGCCAGCAGCAGGTCCGGCGCGCCGCAGGCGGCGGTCATCTCGGCCTCGGCAATCGTCGCGCACTTGAACTTCGTGATGCCCTGCGCCAGGTGCATGCGCACGACTTCCGGCAGCTTGTTCGTCTTCATGTGCGGGCGCAGGCGCCCCACGCCGCCGGCGACGCGGATCATCCGTCGGATGTTTTCCTCGACGCGGTCGGGATAGACGAGCAGCGCGGGAGACGGGACCTCGGCCACGTTCGCGACGCCGTACCAGGAGGGCTGTATCATTTCAGCTTCCAGCTTCCAGCTTCCCGCTTCCAGCTCTCGGTTCAGGGTTCAAGGGCAGGCCGGTTCGAGTGGGGACGCGGTCGGATCACCGGTCCAGGTGCGTGTC
>JBOGIX010000814.1:0-8172 GCA_050744685.1 Vicinamibacterales bacterium
ATCCCGCGATCGCGAGTGTCAACGGGGACATCCACAGCGGCGCTGGCGCCTCGTGTACGCCGGTCGCCGGGCTGACGCGGCCGGTGAATGGCGCCACGCCGGCCAGCAGGCCCGCGGCGCCGAGCAGCGCGCTCGCGCCGACCGCGGCAACCATGAGGACCGCCGGAGGGATGCCGGAAATGGCCGCGCCCGCGACGGCTTCGTAGAGCTGTTCCTTGGCGATGAACCCGAAGAAGAGGGGCAGCCCGGCCATCGAGCAGCCGGCCAGCAGGGCGGCGAGCGCCGTCCGCGGCATCACGCGGTGCAGTCCGCTCAGGGCGGTGACGTCTCGCGTCCCCGTCTCGTGCTCGATGGCGCCAGCCACGAGAAAGAGCGCACCCTTGTAACACGCGTGCGCGAGCAGATAGACGAGGCTCGCGGCGATCGCGGCACGTGAGCCGATGCCGAGGAGCAGCATCAGCATGCCGAGCGCGCTCACGGTCGAGTAGGCGAGGACGCGCTTCAGATCCGTTTCGAGCACGGCGCGCCATGCCGCGCCGATCGTCGTGACACTGCCGGCCAGTACGAGAGCACCAGTCCACAGGGTGGTGCCGCCGAGCAGCGGCGTGAATCGAGCGACGAGGTACACGCCCGCCTTCACCATCGTGGCCGAGTGCAGGTAGGCGCTGACCGGTGTCGGGGCCTCCATCGCATTCGGCAGCCAGAAGTGAAACGGAAACTGCGCCGACTTGGTGAACGCCGCGAGCAGCACGAGGCAGACGATCCCCGGATACGCCGGGGCCCGCCGCAGATCCGCACCGCCAGCCGCCATCGCGGAGATGGTGGTGACGCCGGTGATCTGCGTGATGACAACAGCCGCTGCCAGCAGCGCGAGGCCGCCGGCACCGGTGACGATCAGCGCCTGGAGCGCCGCCGCGCGCGCCTCGCGTCGATCGTGGTCGAAGCCAATCAGCAGGTACGACGTAAACCCGGTCAGTTCCCAGAACACGAAGAGCAGGAGCACGTTGTCGCTCAGCGCCACACCGAGCATGGCGCCCATGAACGCGCACAGCATCGCCTGGAAGCGGCCGGCCTCGGGATGGCCGTCGAGATAGCGTGCGGCGTAGACGACGATCATCGTGCCGACGCCCGTAATGAGCGTGGCGAACAGCACGCCGAGACCGTCGAACCGAAACGCCAGCGACAGACCCAGGCTGCCGCCCCACGGAACGGCAGCGCTGAACGCGCCGGTTTCGCCGATGCGGGCCAGGGCGTGGACGAAATACGCAGTCAGGACCGCGGGAAACACCGCGAGCAGGCTCGCCGAACGGCGGCCGCGTGCGCCGAGCCAGCCAAAGATCGGCAACAGCGCGAATGGGGAGAGGACGATCGCGACGCCGAGGGCGTCAGGCGACAAGTCGACGCTCGCCTTTGACGGCCGCTATCGTCGTGCGGGGATCGGAGCTCAGCCTTTTGACGACAGCATTCTGCGGGTCCATGGGGCCGGGCATGCATCAGAGGATATCAGCCGATGAGCCCCGGTGCTCCGCGCAGGCCCGGTCGGGACCGCGTCATTGGAACCTGTGAATCAATCGGTGGTGGCTTCCGGCCTTTCAACCGGAAGCGTCTGATCCTGTTTCACCCCGCATGCCGCATCAGGGGCGGCCGGCAGCCGCCCTTCGATTGCAGCCAGCTCATCGCGTCGTCCATGTCGATGAACACCTGCATCGGATGACGCGAGCCCAGCATCGTGGCGTAGGCGCAAGACATCGCGTACACCTCGGCGTCGCGAGCGACGATGGCGACCGGTCCGCGCGTCGTGCGTTCCTGCATGTCTGCCTGTATAAATTCGGATAATTCGCTGACTTTCGCGGCCGAGGTCAGGCCGCGCGTATCAACCAGGACGGCATAGCCCGACGCGCCGTCGTTCTGTTGACGCCGCCTCGCTTCCATCACCTCGCTCATGTCGAACGGCCCGCTCAGGGTGAGGGAAACGTAGCGGCTCTCGTCGTCGCGTGCGTAAATGATCGGCATTCGAGGACTCCCGACTCTCCTGAATCCCGAATTCACTCGAGTTGAAGTGAATTCGGCGTTGTTGTCAGCCGTCAGCCGAGAGCTGCTCCATTCGAGTGAGCGTACGGCTGAAGCATCAGCAGGTTGCAGACGTGCAACCGCGCTGCGAGGATGAAACAGCGCCTGTCGATGAACGGGTCCCGGTTCGCAGATGACCGCATTCGGCAAAATGGCGCTTCGTTGGGTTTTTATGTCTATGAATCGGCAGGCGGCGACCATTTCTTGAGCTGACTCGAAATGCCCCTGGAGTTGAGGAATTCGGAGTAGCCGCCAGCCATGCGATGGCGAATATGTATAGTGTCCCCGGGTCGCCATATATATAAGGATGAGACCTGAGCCGGCCCGGGCGTGGGCCGGGGACGATTCGATTCGAGCGCAAGGGGCGGAGTGCCGCCTCGCGCAGCCCGCGGCATAGTGAAGGCATGACAGCACATGCGCGGGAGACGTTCATGAGTTCTCGAACACTGCAGGCGCGCACGGCTGTCCCGGCGGATCGTGATCCTCGATGGACCGCGGTCATCGCACGGGACCGCTCGGCGGACGGCACGTTCTTCTACTCGGTCGCAACGACCGGCGTTTACTGCCGGCCCTCGTGCGGCTCACGCCGGGCCAACCCGAAGAACGTGCGCTTTCACGGGACGGCGGCGGATGCCGAACGGGCCGGGTTCCGGCCGTGTCGCCGCTGTCGTCCGGATCGACCATCGCTCGCCGAGCAGCATGCGGCGACCGTGGCCGAGATGTGCCGCCTCATCGAGACCGCAGCGGTTCCGCCCGCCCTCGCGGCGCTCGCCAGGCGCGCGCGGATGAGCCCTTACTACTTTCATCGCGTGTTCAAGGCCGCGACCGGCGTCACGCCGCGCGCCTACGCCGCGGCGCACCGGACGAAGCGCGTGCGCGCCGAGCTCCAGAAAGGCAGCAAGACCGTGACCGAAGCAATCTACGATGCCGGGTTCAACTCGGGAGGGCGATTCTACGAAGTGTCGGGGCAGCTGCTCGGCATGACGCCGACAGACTACCGGGCCGGCGGCGCCGACACGGACATCCGCTTTGCCGTGGGCGAATGCTCGCTTGGATCCGTGCTGGTCGCCCAGAGCGCGAAGGGCGTGTGCGCGATCCTGCTCGGCGACGATCCCGAGGCGCTCGTGCGCGACCTCCAGGATCGGTTTCCGCGCGCCACGCTCGTCGGCGGCGACGCGGCATTCGAGCAGACGGTGGCCCGCGTAATCGGGTTCGTCGAACAGCCTGCCGTTGGTCTCGACCTGCCGCTCGACGTGCGCGGCACGGCATTTCAGCAGCGGGTCTGGCAGGCGCTGCGAGCCATCCCGATCGGCTCGACGGCAACCTACGCACAGATTGCCGCGCGCATCGGCGCGCCCTCGGGCGCACGCGCCGTGGCCCAGGCCTGCAGCGCCAACCCGCTCGCGGTCGCCATTCCCTGCCACCGGGTCGTGAGGACCGACGGCGCGGTCTCCGGCTATCGCTGGGGCGTCGCGCGCAAGCGCAGCCTGCTGCAGAAGGAGGGCGCCGCATGAGGGCATCCGCCACTGCTGCCGCGAGCGATGCGCTCGACGTCGGCGCGCGGGCCGAGGCCTACGACTGGAAGAGCATTTCGGGGCACCTGGACGCCTTCGGCTGGGCGCCGTTCCCGAACCTGCTCACGGCTGCCGAGACCGCCCACGTCGCGCAACTCTACGATGACGATCGCAGGTTTCGCAGCCACGTGATCATGGCGCGCCACGGATTCGGACGAGGCGAGTACAAGTACTTCGCCCATCCCCTGCCGGAGATCGTGACCGCGCTGCGGCGGTCGCTCTATGCGCCGCTCGCGCCGATTGCCAACCGCTGGAACGACGCGATGGGGATCGACGGCCGCTTTCCCGTGGTGCACGGCGACTTCGTCTCGCGCTGCCGCGAAGCGGGGCAGACGCGCCCGACACCGCTGCTCTTGAAGTACGGCCCCGGCGACTTCAACGCGCTGCACCAGGACGTCTACGGCGAGCACCTCTTTCCGCTGCAGGTGATGGTGCTCCTGTCGGAGCCGGGACGCGATTTCACCGGCGGCGAGTTCGTGCTCACCGAGCAGCGGCCGCGGATGCAGTCGCGCGCGGAAGTGGTGCCGCTCACACGTGGCGACGGCGTGGTCTGGGCGGTGCGCAACCGGCCCGTGCAGGGCACGCGGGGCAGCTACCGAGTCACCATGCGGCACGGCGTCAGCCGCATCCGCTCCGGCCATCGGCGCACCCTGGGGGTGATCTTTCACGACGCGAAGTGAATAACACGGGTCACGTTTCTCGGGTCTCGGGTCTCGGGTCTCGGGACACGGGACACGGGACACGGGTCACGGGTCACGGTACACGGTTCACGGGTCCTATGGCCAGTTCCCGGGCCCCGAGCCGAGCCCCGAGCCCCGAGCGCCGAAGCAAGTGAACTTAACCTTGCTCGACGTTGAGGTTGCCTCCGCCGAAGCTGCGGCGATACGCTGAGCGCTGCGTATGTTCGTCGCCGTCGAGAAACTGAGGGCCGGTGCGTGGGGGCTCGTCTTCAGCGGCATCCTTGCCGTCCTGATCGTTGTCGGCTCGCGTAATCTCGATCACTTCGACGCCGCGCTGGTGGGCTATACGTTCGCCACGCTGTTTGCGACATTCGGCATCACGTATCGTTACGCGATGTGGCTGCAGCGGCCGCCGACCCGCCTGTACTGGCGCCGCGGCTGGCGGGTGTTCGCCTCGCCCGGACAGTTCGGGCGGAACGTCGTCGCGATCGCACGCCGGTTCTTCCTCGAATTCGCGGCCAACCGCTTCATCTTCCGCCGGGCGCGTCTGCGCGGGCTGGCTCACTGGCTCATCATGTGGGGGTGCCTGCTGGCGGCGGCGATCACCTTTCCGCTCGTCTGGGGGTGGATCCATTTCACGACGGTGCCCGGCGCGTTCGACACCTACCGTGTGTTCGTCTTCGGACTGCCCGTCCAGGAGTTCCCCATCCATTCGCTCGTCGCCTTCGTCGTGTTCCACGGGCTCGTGTGGGCGTCGGTCCTGGTGATCGCCGGGGTGATGATCGCCTTCCGCCGCCGCATGATCGATCACGGCGCCGTAGCCGTACAGCAGTTCGGCCAGGACCTGCTGCCGCTGATCCTGCTCTTTGCGATCAGCGTGACCGGTCTGCTGCTCACGGCCAGCTACACGTGGATGCAGGGCTACGCCTACGACTTTCTCGCCATTCTCCACGCCGTTACGGTGATCCTCACCTTGCTCTACCTGCCGTTCGGCAAGCTGTTCCACATCTTCCAGCGGCCCGCGCAGCTTGGTGTCAGCGTCTACAAGGAGGCGGGCGCGCGCGGTGAGCAGGCGCGCTGCCAGCGATGCGAACGTCAGTACGCGCCGGCGATGATGGTGCGCGACCTGATCACGGTCGAGCGTGAGCTCGGGTTCACGTACGAGATGCCCGCGGGCAGCGGCGCCGATCATTACCAGCGGATCTGTCCGCGGTGCCGGCGTGCGCTCTTCGGCCTGGCGCAGGGTGCGCTGTGGCGTGCCCCGGGCCAGTAGCCCGCCCGCGCAGAGGCAACAGGATGGCGACGCTTCCGGCTGACGACCTCAAGATTACCGAACGGTTCGGTCCGCACCTGTCGGCCATGACGGGGATGCGCCTCTCCACGACCGTCGAGCCCGAGACGCTGGTGAAGACGCATTGCTGCTTCTGCGGCCAGCAGTGCGGCGTGCAGTTGAAGGTGCGCGACAACCAGGTGATCGGGTTCGAGCCCTGGGAGGAGTTCCCGTTCAATCGCGGCATGCTGTGCCCGAAAGGCGTGAAACGCTACCTGCAGGGCGCCCACCCCGACCGGCTGACCACGGCGCTGCGGCGCGATACCGCCTCGCCGCACGGCTTCACGCCCATGGCGTACGACGAGGCCATCCGTACCGTGGCGTCGCAGATCGGCCGCATCCAGGGTGCCTACGGGCACCAGGCGTTCGGCATGCTGGGAGGTGCCAGCCTCACGACCGAGAAGACCTACCTGCTCGGCAAGTTCGCGCGTGTCTGCCTGCGCACGCCCTATATCGATTACAACGGCCGCCTGTGCATGGTGAGCGCCGGCGCCGCGAACAAGAAGGCGTTCGGCATCGATCGCACCACGAATCCATGGTCCGACATGGTCGGCACCGAGGTGATCTGGGTGGCTGGCTCCAACGTCGCCGAGTGCTCGCCGATCACCACCAACTATCTCTGGCAGGCACGGGAACAAGGGGCCAGGATCATCGTCCAGGATCCGCGGATCACGCCCGTCGCCCGCACCTGCGACCTGTATCTGCCGGTCAAGCCGGGACGCGACGCCGCGCTCTTCGCGGGCGTGCTCCACCTGATGATAGAGCACGGGTGGATCGACCGCGAGTTCATCGAGAAGCACACCGTGGGGTTCGATGAGGTCGTGGACTACTGCCGCGAGTGGACGCCGGCCCGTACCGCCGAAGTCACGGGCGTGCCGGAGCGATCGATTCGCCGCGCGGCGGAGCTGTGGGGCACGGCGAAGAGCAGTTTTCTCTTCCACGCACGAGGCATCGAGCACCATTCGAACGGGGTGCAGAACGCGCTCGGCACCATCAACCTCGTGCTCGCCAGCGGCCGCATCGGCAAGCCGAAGAGCGGCTACGGGACAATCGTCGGGCAGTCGAACGGGCAGGGTGGCCGCGAGCACGGCCAGAAGTGCGATCAACTGCCCGGCTGGCGCGACATCAGCAATCCCGAGCACCGCAAGTACATCGCCGGGGTCTGGGGCATCGACGAAGCGGACCTGCCCGGCCCGGGCGTGGACGCCTACGAGATCTTCCGCAAGATCGACGCGGGCGAGATCAGGGGATTGCTGTCGATCTGCTTCAACCCGAAGGTCTCGCTGCCGGACACGGCGTTCGTCACGCGCTGCCTCGACAAGCTCGAGTTCTACGTCGCCATCGACTTCTTCCTCAACGACACCGCCCGGCACGCTGACGTTGTGCTCCCCGGAAGCCTGCACGAAGAGGACGAGGGCACGGTGACGCAGGTGGAATGCCGTGTCATCAAGATCAACAAGGCCGTGGATCCGCCGGGCGAGGCGCGCCAGGACTGGCGCATCATCCAGGACATCGCTGCCGCGCTCGGCCGTCCGCACGGCTTCACGTTCGGGAGCCCGCGCGAGATCTTCGACGAGCTTCGCCTGGCGAGCAAGGGCGGCGTGGCGGACTACTCGGGCATCACCTACGAGAAGATCGAGCGGCAGATGGGCGTGTTCTGGCCCTGTTACAGCGAGGATCCGGAAACCGGCCGCCCCGTCGATCACCCCGGCACGCCGCGCCTCTTCGAGCCGGGCACCTACAATCCCGTGGCGAAAGGCGCCGGCCCGTTCTACTTCCCCGACGGCAAGGCGCGCTTCAACGTCGCCGACTACCGCACGCCGGTAGACGACATCACTGCCGAGTATCCGCTGTTCCTGACGACCGGGCGCGTCGTGAGCCAGTTCCTGTCGGGGACGCAGACGCGCCGCATCGGTCCGCTGGTGAAGCAGTATCCCGAGCCGCGCCTCGAGATGCATCCGCGGCTCGCTGCGAAGCTGGGCATCGAGGACGGCGAGTGGGCGACGGCGGAAACGCGCCGCGGCGCCATTACTCTCAAGGCGATGGTCGTCACCACGATCCGGCCCGACACCGTGTTCATCCCGTATCACTGGGCCGGCGCCAAGAGCGCGAACCAGCTGACGGTGGCCGCGCAGGACCCCATCAGCAAGATTCCGCAATACAAAGTCTGCGGCTGCCGCGTGCGCAAGGCCGACGGCCCGCCGGCGTACGACGCCGTCCTCGAGCCGCAACAATAGAGACGCCATGCCGAAGCCGGACAACCTCCACTTCTTCATCGATCCTCACCGCTGCATCGGCTGCCAGGCCTGCGTGCAGGCGTGCACCGAGTGCGACACGCACCGCGGCGATTCGATGATTCACCTCGAGTACGTCGACCGCAGGCACAGCACGCAGACGGTGCCGGTCGTCTGCATGCACTGCGACCAGCCGACCTGCGCGGAAGTGTGTCCAGCGGATGCGATCAAGCGCACTGGCGACGGTGTTGTGCAGTCTGCGCGGAAGCCGCGCTGCATCGCCT
>JBOGIX010000815.1:0-3154 GCA_050744685.1 Vicinamibacterales bacterium
GACGTCGACCTCTGGTCCAGTCGCGCCAATCGACGCGCGGGTTCGCGTGTGGTTCAACCCGCAGCTCGAGAGCCGCTTCTTCATGCTGCCCGGCGTCCTGGCGCTGGTGCTTCTGGTGGTTACCGCCAATCTCGCGTCCATGGCGGTGGTGAGGGAGAAGGAGCTCGGCACACTCGAACAGCTGAACGTCACGCCGCTGCGGCGCTGGGAGCTGATCGTCGGCAAGCTGCTGCCGTACGGTGTGATCGCAATGGTCGACGTGGTCCTGGTCGTCCTCGTGGCGGTCGGCTGGTTCGAGGTGCCGCTGAGGGGCAGCTTCACGCTGCTCTTCGCGATGTGTTTCCTCTACGTCTTCAGCACACTGGCGCTGGGTCTGTTCATCTCGACGATCTCGGACACCCAGCAGCAGGCGATGATGACGGCGACGTTCTTCTTCCTGACGCCGATGATCTATCTGTCGGGATTCATCTTCCCGATCGAGAACATGCCGGCGATCATCCAGCCGGTAACATATCTGATCCCGCTGCGATACTTCCTGGTGATCGTGCGCGGGATCTTCCTGAAGGGGATCGGCCTGGAGCTGCTCTGGCCGCAGGCGGCGGCGCTCGCCGGTTGGGGCCTGGCGATGTGCGCCCTCGCGGTGTTCAGGAGCCACAAAAGGGCGGGGTGACTGGTCCTCGCGGGCGCTCTCTTCGTGGTCTGGGGCGGGTGGCTTCCGCCTTCAGACGGAAGATCTGCGGGACATTCTTCCGGCTGAAGCCGGAAGCCACACAGACGCGAGCCAGCGTTCGGGCGGTTCCATCCGGGCGCGCGCCCCGGTTCTTGCAGTCCGCGGTGACGAATCGTGGGGCGGGTGACGGCCGGCGCGAAGAACAGGCCGGAAGACGCATGTCCGCACTGACGGTTCTGATGCCTCGAGTCACGTTCCGGCACACAGCGGCCGGAACGCCGACACCGTTCGTCCGTCCCAAAGCCGTCACTTCCCTCAGCGAAATCTGAGTTTTTCCCGACAGGAATGTACTGGCACATGCCGTGCTGACCAGTACCTCGGGCCTTTCCAGCACTCATTTCCGCGGTTCTGCAAGGAGTCGGTTCGTCATGAAACGTGTTTCTGTGATGGTTGTTGCGCTGCTGTGCCTCGCGGCATCGGCGATGGCGCAGGGACAGCAGTCCGGCACCTTGAGCGGGCGCCTCTTCTCGGCCGACGGGCTCGGGCTACCCGGGGCGACGGTAACGGTGTCGTCGAGTGCCCTCCAGGGTACTCGGTCGACGGTGGCCGACATCAACGGCGTCTACAGCCTGCCCGGCCTGCCGCCCGGCGACTACATCGTCACGTTCGAGATGGGCGGAATGACCACGGTGGAGCGTCACGCGATGGTCGCGCTCGGCGGCGTGGCGACCATGGACCAGGAGCTTTCGCTGGCGCCCATCGCCGAAGCCGTGAACGTCGTCGGCGCGCGGCCCGCGCCGGTGAGCTCGCCGGCCGGTGCGTTCAACCTGCGCGCGGAGCAGTTCTCGGTGCTGCCGCTCGGCCGCACGGTGTTCGCGCTCGCGGAGCTCGCGCCGGGCGTCACCGACAATACGCCCAACAACAACCAGGTGACGATGGGCGGCGCGTTTGCGTATGACAACGTGTTCCTGATGGACGGCGTGGACATCAACGACAACGTGCTCGGCCAGCCGAACCTGCTGTTCATCGAGGACGCCATCGAGGAAGTGCAGGTGCTGACGTCGGGCATCTCGGCCGAGTACGGGCGCTTCGGAGGCGGCGTGGTGAACGTGATCACCAGGAGCGGCGGCAACCTGTTCGCCGGCGCGTTCCGCGCCAACTTCAGCAACCCGGCGTGGAGCGTCGAGACGCCGCTCGAGAAGAGCGCGGGGACGAAGCGCGCCAGCAAGCTGTCGCCGACCTACGAAGCCACGATCGGCGGGCCGATCGTGCGGGACCGCGTCTGGTTCTTCGGCGGGTCGCGCATCGAGCGGACGACCACCCAGGGCGCCTTCGCGCAGACGCGCGTGCCCTACACGCGGCACGACGACAACACGCGGTACGAAGGGAAGCTGACCGGCACCCTCGCCGCCGGCCACACCCTGCAAGGCACGCTGACCGACAGCACGACAGACATGATCATGCCGGCGTTCGGCGGCACGATCGATCCGGCCGGGATGACCACCCCGTCGACCGTCAACCGGCTGTTTGCCGCGACCTGGCGCGGCGTGCTCGGCGCGCACACGTTCGCCACCGCGCAGTACTCGCAGAAGTTCTGGCAGCTGCGCAACGCCGGCGGCAACAGCACGAACATCTTCGAGTCGCCCTTCCTGACGCGCGGCGCAACCGCGGGCATCCCCGGGAGCCTGAACTACGGCGCTCCTTACTTCGACTCGACCGATCCTGAGGAGCGGAACAACCGCCAGCTGACGGCGAGCGTGACGCGCATGCTGTCGTCGCGCCAGGCGGGCACGCACGAGTTCAAGGGGGGCTTCGAGTACTTCGTCTCGACGCGCGTCGGCGGCAACTCGCAGACGTCCACGGGCTATGTCTTCCAGTCCGATTACGCCCTGGACGCGGCCGGCCGCCCGGCGCTCGACGGGAACGGCGACCTCATTCCGAGGTTCGTGCCGGGGATGTCGCGCGTGCAGGTGTGGCAGCCGGATCGCGGCGCCAGGCTGGACCTCACGACGGCTTCGCTCTTCGTGAACGATCACTGGGTGGCTACCCCGCGGCTGTCGTTCGACCTCGGGCTGCGGTTCGAGACCGTCGGCAGTGACACGCCGGGCAACGTCGCCTCGATCGACGTGCAGACGCTCGTGCCGCGCATGGCGGCGGCGTTCGATCTGACGGGCGACGGCCGCACCATCCTGCAGGGCACCTACGGGCACTACGCGGGCAGGTACAACGACGTGCAGTTCTCGCGTAACACCAGCGTGGGCAATCCCGATCGCTACGTCGCGCAGTACACCGGTCCTGCCGGCGAGGGGCGCAGCTTCGCTCCCGGGTTCGATCCCGCGAACTACACCGTCGCCGTCAGCGGCACGTTCCCGACGGCGAACGTCTTCTTCGCGGACGATCTGCGGTCGCCCCTTTCGAAGGAGTTCTCGGTCGCACTCGCACGCGAATTCGCCAAGGGCTGGGCGCGTGCGACCTATGTCAATC
>JBOGIX010000816.1:0-2971 GCA_050744685.1 Vicinamibacterales bacterium
GGCGTGCCGCTCGCGTTCACCGAGCGATCGAACTGCGCAAAGACGGAGTCGTTGCCCCAGTAGTTGCGGTCGGCTTTCGAGCGAATCCAGAGGCGGTATGGAACTTCCACTTCCGCGTCGAAGGGCAGCTCGAAATAGTGCACCGGCTGCGCGAGCGCGTTCGCGAGCTTGGCGCCGCCGGCATCGGGATGCCGAATGCGCCGGCCACCCGCTGCCGTGGCGTCGGCCTGGACCACCCATCCGCCCGCTCGGGCCGAGGGCTCCGACGCATACAAAACGATGTCCTCACGGTCTGCGCAACGATCGAGCGTCGTCGTATCGAACGCGGCGCCCGACAATGAGATCGCGCGCAGCGTGATCGTGCAGGAGGTCACACTGCCGCGCACGTAGTGGTGTTGAGACGATGAGAACGCCGTCCAGTCCGCGGTCCCCGCCGGGTAAAGGGGACCGCCGCCACCGCCGCTGACGACGTAGGTGACCGCCGTGCCGCCCGACGATTGCCGCTGCGGGTGGGTACGTTCGTAGTCGTGTTCGTGCGACGAAATCGCGAGCCGCACGCCGTACTCTTCGAACAACGGACCGAACGCCGCCCGCACCGCCAGGTCGGATCCGTGCTCACCGCCGGCCGAATATGGCGATCGATGAAAGAACGCGATCTTCCAGGGCTGCGTGCTGGCTGCGAGATCGTCGGCCAGCCACGAGAGCTGTTCGGCGCGCCGCGTCGTGTCCTGGAAGGCGAACTCGGTATCGAGTGCAACGAAGTGGACCGGACCGTAGTCGAAGCTGTAGTACCGCTCCGCGTGTTCGGGGTAGGCGGCGCTCGCGCCGTTTCTCGGCAGGGTGAAGGTATCAAGGTAGGCAATGCCGTTGCCGTTGCTCGGACGGCTGTCGTGGTTCCCTTCGACGGGAAAGAACGCGCGCCAGGGCAGCCAGGCCGCGTAGATGTCGAAGAACCACCGGTTGTATGTCGCGAACGTGGCGTCGCCGGTGCCCGATGACGTGCCGTAGGCAATGTCCCCGAGGTGGAGGGCGATATCGAACGTGTCGCTGGCGAGCCTGGTGGCGAGCTGCCGCTGTTCGGTGGACCCCGTGCCGCTGTCGCCGAACGCCACGAAGGTGAAGCTGCCGCTGCCGGTCGCGGGGGCCGTTCGAAACGTGGCGGACGCCACCGTCGCACTCCCGACGATGGCGTCGTAGGTGTAGGTGGTTCGTGCCGCCAGGCCGGTCACGACGACCTGGTGATGATAGTAGTCGTAGCCGAGGCCGTTCCTCGACGCCGGCACGAGGCGGCTCGTACCGCTCACCGACCTGGATGTCGGACCGGTGAGCCGCACCGACGGCGTGCCAGATTCCCGCGTCGCCCACACGACGACCACCCGCTGTGCAGACATCTGCTGGAGGTACGGACGCCGGACGATCGTGAGCGTCTGGCCGGACAGCGGCACGATCGTCGTGTCGTTCTTCAGGGCGCCGGGCGAGGATGTCAGGTACCGCTGCGGGGACAGTACGATTTGATCGATCGTGAGGCCGTCCTCGCGCGTTTGCACGCGCATCCGCTGCGTGCCCGTCGTGGCGAAGATCACGTTCGGGCCGAGCACGCCACCCCAACCCGTATCCTGCCAGCCCCACGAGGCGAGGCCGCATCCCGAACAGTCCTCGAGGTTCATCTCCATCGCCGAGGTCGTGCCGCTCCTGTACTTCGCCGCGCCCGCGCTGTCGACCGATCCGGAGAACTGAATGAAGACCGAATCGTTGCCCCAGTAGTTGCTCTGCGCACGGCTGCGGACCCACACATGGTAGGGAACGCCGGCAACGGCGTTGAAGACAACCTCGAAGTAGTTCGCGGGCTGCGCGAGCGCCTGGGTGAGTTTGGCGGCGCCGGCGTTCGGGTGCCGGACGGCCGCGCCGTCCGCGGCGGTCGTGTCGCTGACGATCACCCACTGACCCGCGACGGCGGCCACCCGTCCGGGCCGAAGCACGATGTCGCTGGAGGCGCTCTGCGCGCCGGCGAGGAACATCCGTGAAGCGGCCGCCATGACGACGAGGAGAACCAGGGCTCGGACAACCAGCTTCACAGCAGCATCGAGTGTGGAGATGCACCCCTGCTCCGTCAAGCTGATGGGGCCAGAGCTCAGCCGTTCTGTTTGAGATACGATCGCGGTGCCGATGGTGCTGGCCTCGCTGGTCATACTGCTCCTTATTGCGTTGACCGGTCTGTACGTCGCAGCTGAATTCGCGGCTGTAGGGGCGCGGCGAAGCCGGCTCCGCCGCCTGGCGGAAGACGGGAACGCACTGGCCGCGCGGATCCTCCCGGTCGTCGAAGACGCGCACGAGCTCGACCGTTACATCGCGGTGTCGCAGATCGGCATCACCCTCTCGAGCCTGATTCTCGGCGCGTACGGGCAGGCGGCGCTCGCGCCGGAGCTGGCGCCGCTCGTCGGACGGATCGGCAGGCTGGATGCCGAGGCCGCCGAGTCCACGGCCGCCGTCCTGATCCTGCTGATCCTCACCGTGCTGGCGATGATCGTGGGCGAGCTGGTGCCGAAGTCGCTCGCGCTGCAGAACCCGACGCGGACCGCGATCCTGACCGTGCTGCCGATGCAGTGGTCGCTGCGGCTCTTCTCCTGGACCATCGACGTGCTGAACGGCAGCGGCGCGCTGATCCTGCGGGTACTGCGCGTCCCCTCCACCGGCCATCGCCACGTTCACTCGCCCGAAGAAATCGAGCTGCTGATTGCCGAGAGCCGCGACGGCGGCCTGCTCGAACCGGAGGAGCAGGTGCGCCTGCACCGGGCGCTGCGCCTCGGCCTGCGCACGGCCAGCCAGCTGATGGTGCCGCGCGAACGGCTCGCCGCGCTCGACGTGGCGACACCGCCCGAGGAGGTGCTGCCAACCGTGACCGCGAGCCCGTTCAGCCGCATGCCCGTGTATCGCGGTGATCTCGATCACGTCGTCGGCATGCTCCACACCA
>JBOGIX010000817.1:0-8455 GCA_050744685.1 Vicinamibacterales bacterium
TCGATGTCCGGCCCCGTCTTGAAGCCCTCGACGGAGACGCCGGTGCCCCAGTTGCTGCCGCCCAACGCCGGTACCATCGAGGCGGTGGCGCTGGTGACGCCAGGCTGCGCCGCCAGCTCGTCTTCCAGCCGCTCGAACAATTGTTTCGAGCGCTCGGCCGAATAGCCATTCAGCTCGGGCGACACGCCGAACGTGGCGAGATGCTCGACGTTGATCCCGAGCTCGACGCGGCTGACATTCATGAGGCTCTTGGTGAACAGGCCGGCGCACACCAGCAGCGCCATCGAGATCGCAATCTGGGTCGTGGCGAGCGAGGCGCGGAACCACTTCGCCGACTTGCCGCCCCCGGGCTGGCCCGCCTGGCCCTTGAGCGTCGGCAGCAGGTCGGGGCGCGTGCTGTGCCACGCCGGAAAGAGCCCGAACAGCAGCCCGGTGCCGAGCGTGACCGCGGCGGCGAACACCAGCACCATGCCGTCGATTTCGACCATCAGCGTCGAGGCCGCCTCGGTGGGCAGCATCGTGAAGATCACGTCGAGCGTCCACCGCGCCACGAGGATGCCGGCAATGCCGCCGCAGAGCGCGAGCACGCAGGATTCCACCAGCAGTTGCCCGATCAACTGCCGCCGGTTCGCGCCGATCGACAGGCGAATCGCCATCTCGCTCGATCGCGCCGCCGCGCGCGCGAGCAGGAGATTGGCGATGTTGGCGCACGCGATCAGCAAGACAAGGGCAGTGACCCCGAGCAGCAGCGTGAGCGGCGTGCGCGCCTCGCGATCCACCGAGCTCTGTCCGCGCGCGCCGTCTTCCATCTCGAGCCGCTTCGCCTTGAACCGCGCCAGCGTCTGATCGCTCATGCCACGCTGGAGCGGCGCCTCGACGTCGTTCACGATGGCGTGATACTGCACGTTCAGCTGCGTGTTCGCCTGATCCAGCGTGACGCCGGGACGAAGGCGTGCGAAGAGGTAGGCCCAGTAAACGCGGCGCTCATGAAACCTGTTGAAGCCAGGGTTCATCAACCCGCGGAGCGTGATCGGCACGTAGACCTGCGGCCGCGCGCCAAGCGTAGTGCCCTCGAAGCCTTCCGGCGTGACCCCCACGATCGTCAGGTGTTGCCCGTTGACGATCAGCGTGTCGTCGAGGACACCAGGATCGCGGTCGAAACGCGTCGTCCAGTAGGCGTGGCTGAGCACGACGACGAGCGACTCCCCGACCTTCTGATCGTCGGCCGGCGACAGCAGGCGGCCGATGGCCGGCCGGATTCCGAGCACCGGGAAGTAGCTGCCCGAGACCATCAGCCCTTCGCCGTTCAACGTCTGGTTGTGGAACGCGAGGTTGGCGCCAAACAGCCGGTGCGCCGCGACTTCGGTGAACACCGATTGCACCTTCTGCAGATCGCGGAACATCGGATAGCTGAAGACTTCGTCACAGTCCCCGGCCTGATTGCAGGACTGCGATCCGGGCTTGGGCCCGGGCGCCGCCATGTTCACCAGTTCGCGCGGCGCCGGCACCGGCAGCGGCCGCAGCAGCATCTGGTTGAACAACGAGAAAATCGCGGCATTGGCCCCGATGCCGAGCGCCAGCGACAGGATGGCGACGATGGTCACGAAAGGCGCCTTGAACAGGCGGCGGACGGCGAGCTTCAGGTTCTGCATAGGGTTGCGGAAGAGTAGACGAGAAAGGGCAGGCCGAGGTTTACCCGAATTCAGCCTTACAGGAGAAGGGGAGCCAGGGAGGCCAGGGAGATTCAGCCGTGTCAGGTGACTCCTGCTGACCTCCCTTGCTCCCACTCTTCTGTTGCCCTTGGACGCGATCGCGCCGCGGCAGTGAATGACGGCGGCGTGATCCGTTACCGGGTTGTGACGTCGGCGAGCAGGATCTCGGTCAGCACCTTGCCCTCGACTCCCTTCAGCTCGACGCCGAGCAGGCGGGCCATGGTGGGGGCAAGATCCAGCGTCGAGACTGAGTCGAGCGTGACGCCCTTCCTGATGCCGCGGCCCGAGGCGATGAAGAGCGCGCCCAGATCGGGATCGCTGGCGACGTAACCGTGCGATCCCTGACTGCTGACCGGGGCGTCGACGACGGCGGGTGCGGCGGGGTCGCCGGTGAACGCGTAGCCGTCTTTGGCGACCAGGAGCAGCGCGCCCATCTGATCGCTCTCGGTCGGCAGCGGCAGGCCGAAGCGCGCGAAGTCGGCGGGCTCGACAATCGAATCGATCCCTTCGATTCCCTGCAGCGCTTCCTTCGCGCGTTGCAGCAGGGCATTGGATGGATCTGGCACCGTGACGTAGACGAGCGCGGTGCCTCCTTCCGGCATCGAATACACCTCCGCGCGCGTGACCTTGTTGCCCTCTGTCGACAGCAGGCCCGCCTGCCGGAAGGCGGCGTTCGGACGGATCTGGCGCTTCACCAGCTTGAAGCCGTGATCGGACACGACGAACACGGTGGTTCGGTCCGCGAGGCCGCTTTCGCGCACGGCGTCGAGGATCTCGGCGACCTGGCTATCGAGATGAGCCATTCCGGTCAGTGCCGCCGGCGTGCGCGGGCCGTAGCGGTGCTGCGTCGAATCCAGGTTGAGCAGGTGAAACATCATCAGGTTCGGCCGGTGCTGCCTGATGATGTGCGCCGCCGCGCGGGTCCAGATGTGGTCGCGAAAGAGGATGTTGCGGCTGCCGAAGGCCTCGAGATCCGCCTGGGAGATGACGCCGGCGTCCACCAGCTCGCGTGAAATGGGGTTCGCCGGTTCGGGGCGTTCGCGGAACTCCCAGGTGATGGTCGGCGCGTTGTAGATCGCCACCCAGTCGACCTGCGCGGTCGTGAGTCCCTTCTCGTAGGCGGCATCGTACAGCGTGCGCGCCTTGACCATTTCGTTGCGGTCGCGCCACGGCTCGACACGCGGCGGCACACCCGGCTCGCGCACCAGCAGCCCGTTGAAAATCACGTGGTGCCGTGCGGCGGTCACCCCGGTGACCATCGACGTGTGATTCGCCCACGTGACCGTGGGATTCACCGGACGCATGCGCCTGGCTGTGGCGCCTTCGGCGGCCAGCCTGCGCAGCGTCGGCGCCGGCAGGTGCGGGTCGTCGAGGGCCCAGCCGGCGAAGCCGTCGAGGCTGATGATCACGACGTGATTGGTGTCGGGGGCTGTGCGCGCGGCCTGCGCGGCGGGGCGCAGCGACAGGGGAACGACAAAGAGCAGGAGAAGAAGGGAAAGCGTGCGGATCAGCAAGGACATTGATATGTCTCGGCGTCAGTTTCCAGTTTCCAGTTGCCAGTGATCAATTTCTGGTTGCCAGTTTACTGGTAACCAGCAAGGAACAACCGGCAACTGGAAACTGGCAACTGGCAACTTCGCTACCGTCCGTCGCGTGCTACCCTCCGCGGCATGGGGCAGGTGCTGTACGAGCCCATGGCGGGCGTGGCGCACGTCATCCAGCTGTCGATCGCGCCGGTGTTCCTGCTTTCCGGCATCGGCGCGCTCCTTGGCGTGATGACCGGGCGTCTCAGCCGCATCATCGATCGCGCCCGTCGTCTGGAGGCGTTGCCGCGAGGGACCGACCGCGCGGGCGACGAGCGTGTCGCATACGAACTGGGAGTGCTCGCGCGCAGGGCGAAGCTCGTCAATCGTGGGATCGCGCTGTGCACGGTGTCGGCGCTGCTCGTGGCCACGGTCATCATCGCGCTCTTCCTCGCCGCGTTCTTTCGCCGCGATTTTTCGGCGGTCATCGGCTGGACGTTCATCGCCGCGGTGGTCGCGCTCTGTTTCGGGCTGATCAGCTTCCTGCAGGAGATCTCGCACGCGACCCGCCACCTGCGCATAGGAACTCATTGACGTAAAATCGTGCAAGGCCTGGCGACAAGACGCCCGCGAAGCGAGAGAGGCGCCGCAAGATGGCCCCCTGGCTGCAAAAAGGCCGTCCGCGAGGACAAGACAAGAAACGCGGCGCGAGAGGCCCCCTGGCAGCAGGGAGGCCGCCCGCGAGGACAAGACCAGCAGGCCGCAAGATGGCCCCCGGGCAACAAGAGGCCGCCCGCGAGGACAAGAAACGCGCCGCAAGATGGCCCCCCGGGCTGCAAAAAGGCCGTCCGCGAGGACAAGACAAGAGCCGCCGCAAGATGGCCCCCTGGCAGCAGGGAGGCCGCCCGCGAGGAGAAGAATGAGCACCGCCGCGACTGCGGGCACCACCATGTATCCGTTCCTGCGCTACCGCGACGCCGCTGCCGCGATCGGCTGGCTGGGGCGCGCGTTCGGCCTCGAGCCGCGCGCCGTCCACCCCGGTCCGGACAACACGATCGCGCACGCGGAGCTCGGCGCCGGTACGAGTGTGCTGATGCTCGGCTCGGCGAAAGACGACGATCTCGGCCTGAAGACCGCGCGCGAGGTGGGCGCGGTCACCCAGGGCATTTACATGGTCGTCGCAGACATCGATGCGCACTACGCGCGCGCGCTCGCCGAAGGCGCCGAGATCGTCTACCCGCTGCGGAACACCGACTACGGCTCCCGTGAATACGGCGCCCGCGACCTCGAGGGCAATCTCTGGTCGTTCGGCACGTACCGCCCTGGCGCGGCCGCATGACCCTGCCCGCGATCGCGAACACCATCCTCGACACGATCGGGGACACGCCGCTGGTCCGTATCAACCGGATCACGAGCGGCGTCATCGACGCCACGGTGCTCGTCAAGCTCGAGACATTCAACCCAGGCAACTCGATCAAGGACCGCATGGCGGTCCGGATGATCGAGGACGCCGAGCGCGCCGGCCTGCTCGTGCCCGGCGGCACGATCATCGAAGGCACGTCGGGCAACACCGGGATGGGGCTGGCCATCGTCGCGGTGGTCAAGGGGTACCGCTGCATCTTCACCACGACCGACAAGCAGTCCAAGGAGAAGATCGACGCGCTGAAGGCCTTCGGCGCCGAAGTCATCGTCTGTCCGACCAACGTCGATCCCGAAGATCCGCGGTCGTACTACTCCGTCTCCTCGCGCCTCGAGCGCGAGGTGCCGAACGCCTGGAAAGCGAACCAGTACGACAACCTTTCCAACACCGCGGCGCACTACGAGCAGACCGGCCCGGAGATCTGGCGGCAGACCGACGGCAGGGTCACGCACCTGGTCGTGGGCGTCGGCACCGGTGGCACGGTCAGCGGCGTCGGCCGCTATCTCAAGGAGCGCAACCCGAAGATCAAGGTCTGGGGCATCGACACCTACGGGTCGGTGTTCAAGAAGTACAAGGAGACGGGAATCTTCGACAAGAACGAGATCTATCCCTACATCACCGAGGGGATCGGCGAGGATTTCCTGCCGCAGAACGTGGACTTCAGCGTCATCGATCACTTCGAGAAGGTGACCGACAAGGACGCCGCGCTGATGACGCGGCGCATCGCCCGCGAGGAGGGCATCTTCGCCGGCAATTCAGCCGGATCCGCCATGGCCGGCCTGCTCCAGCTCAAGGAGCATTTCACGCGGGACGATCTGATCGTGGTGATCTTTCACGATCACGGGTCGCGTTACCTCGGCAAGATGTTCAACGACGAGTGGATGCGCGAGAAAGGGTTCCTCGAGAAGAGCGGCATGACGGCGCGCGACCTCGTTGCCTCGGGGATGTCTGGCGAGCTGCTCGCCCTCGAGGCGACCGAAACCGTCGAGGCGGCGGTGCGCCTGATGTCACAGCACGACTTCTCCCAGATTTCGATCACCCGCGACAAACGATTGGTCGGCTCGCTCAACGAGGCGCACCTCTACTCGGAGCTCGTGCGCGATCCGTCGGTCAAAGCCGCGCCGGTCGAGACCATCATGCAGCCGACGTTTCCCTTCGTCGACATCTCCACGCCGGTCGAGCTCCTGTCGACGATGATCACGTCGGCGAACCCGGCGGTGCTGGTGCGGGACTTCAAGACCGAAAAGACGTTCATCATCACGCGGTCGGACGTCATCCGCGTGTTGTGTTGAAGATTCGCTTTGCATCGCAAAGGGGTGACATGTTATTCTTGAATCCGGCCTCTTCGCGCACCGAGCGAACCGGCCCGTGCGCGAACACATTGCTGCTCCACTCGAGCTGACTCTCGAGCTCACACCCCGTGCCCGCGTCGACGTCATCGACGTGCGCCAGGCAATCACGAAGCGGTACGGCGATGCGCTCGACGCCTATCCGCGCGCGCTGTGCTGTTCGTTTCACACCACCGCCGGCTATCTCGATCCCGGCGTCGCCTCGCGCCTCAATCAGAGCCGCGAGGGCGTGATGCCGTACATCGAGCTCTTTCGCACGATGTTTCCCGAAGGGGCGGGATACGAGCACGACAAGCTCGACCGGCGCATCGAGCTCACCGACGATCAGCGGCCGCTCGAACCAAAGAACGCCGACTCGCACCTGGCGTTCATGGCCGGGGCGCTGCGTACGTGCGTCGCTTACCTGAACCGTCCCGGCGAACCGGTCAGCTTCATCGATCTGGACGGCGTGCACGGCGGCGAGCCGCGCCGCCGTCTGACGTCGGTGCTCGGCTATCGCGTCGAGGAGCCGGTCGCCCACGCGCGCCTGGCCATTCCGGTGTCAGGGCACGCCGTCGATTCCGTGAACCTGAAGAACCCGCGGTTCGGCATCTACCAGCAGTGCGCCGAGCTCGTCGAGAGGCACGGCGTCACGAAGGGGCGCATCCGCATCGCGCTCGCGCCAGGCGAACGCCATGCCGGCCTCACCGTCAACGAGTACGAGACCCTGCTGATGCGGCACGATCTCTCCGACGTGCTCCGCGATCCGCTGCGCTTCATGGCCGAGAAAGCCGGCCATATCCTCGGCAATCCGCGCGCGATTCCCGCCAAGACCCTCGACTACGCCAAGTACGATCTGGTGCGCGTGTTCAACCGGCTGGTCGACGCCCTCGGGCTGCGAGAGTCGATGGTCGAGACCGTGCTGTCGCAGGCCATCGCCATGCCGGCCGCGCGTTTCCTGCGCATGAAGCGATCCGTCAGCCTGCTCGTGTCCGACCGCGCCGAGCCTGGCCACGGTGCGATCATCGAAGGCACGTATCAGAGCCCGATCCTGGTGCAATGGCACCGCGGCCCGCGCCAGGTCCGAACGCTCGACGTCACGCTCACCCGCTTCGTTTAATATTCCTCGCGGGCGGCCCGCTTGCTGCCAGGGGGCATTCTTGCGGCGGCTTGGTTCGTCCTCGCGGGCGGCCCAGTTGCTGCCGGGGGGCATTCCTGCGACGGCTTGCTTCGGCCCTCGCGGGGAGGCCCGCTTCCTGCCACAGGGCGATCTTGCGACGCTAGCGGGGGTTCCCTTGATGTCTGACCGTCTGCGCGCGTTTCCGTTCGTGCTCGCGGCTGGCGTGTCTGCCGCACTCGTGCTGGCCGCGCCGTTCATCGGCGAGATCCGCCGCACGCTGCTCATCCGGTTCCCCGGACAGTTCGTCCGCATCATCGGCGCGATCGTCCTCGCCTCGGCCCTGCTGGCGATCGCTGCGGCAGTCGTCCGGATCCGCGAGCGGAAGGCGCTGCGGTATGCGGGCGTCGTGACGGCGGTCGCGATCGCGGTCGGCTACGCGTTCATCACGCGCACCGACGATCCGCAGGTGAATGCGGTGCAGAGTTTTCATTTCATCGAGTACGGCCTCGTCACGGTGCTGTTCTGGTTTGCCTGGCGGCCGGCCGGCGACGCGTCGAGCCTCGTCCTGCCCGTCCTTGCCGGGCTGCTCGTCGGCACGGTTGAGGAGTGGTTCCAGTGGTTCATCCCCGTACGCGTCGGCGAGGTACGCGACGTGTTCCTCAACGGCGTGGCGATCGGCTGCGGGTTGATCTTCAGCCTCGCGCTCCATCCGCCCTCACGAACGCACATGGTGTTCACGCCCGCCGCGCGTCGCCGGAATCACGCCTTCGCGGGCATGGTCGTCGTGGTGTTCGGCGCCTTCTTCCAGAGCGTGCACCTCGGTTACGCGATCGACGGCCCGCAGCAGTCGGCGTTTCGCTCCGGCTACACCGCCGCAGACCTGGATCGGCTGTCGGCGGATCGCGCTGAACGCTGGCGTGGCGAGACCGTCGGCAGACCCCCGCGCCTCTCGGCCGAGGATCAGTACATGACGGAGGGGCACTGGCACGTGGCGCGACGGAACGAGGCGTGGGCCGCGGGTGACGTGGCCGGCGCCTGGCACGAGAACCTGATCCTGGAGCGCTACTTCGCCCCGGTGCTCGACACGCCGTCGTATCTGTCGGCCACCGGGCACCGCTGGAGCGAAGGGCACCGTGCCGACGCAGAGCAGCGATACGCCGCCGCTCCGCTCATACGGTATGAAAGCCAGGCGCATCCGTCAGCGATTCACGTCTGGCCGCGCAGTGCCTACTGGCTCGTGGTCGGCGGGGCCGCGGTGCTGCTCGCAGCGCCCTGGTTCCGCCACCGCCTGTCGCCCGCACGCGAAGGCGGGCTATCAGCGTCATCCGTGTAGTCGTGGAGGAGGACGAGAG
>JBOGIX010000818.1:0-2363 GCA_050744685.1 Vicinamibacterales bacterium
ATCGCGACGGGGGAGGAGACGAGCGGTTCGGACGCGAAGAGCTCGATACGGAACCCGTCGGCGATCCTGAACGTCTCGATCGCGTCCTGCGGCGCATACGGAGGACCGTCCTGGCGAGAAACCAGCCCTTGCTGAACGATCAGCACCGCGACCGCAACCGCCATTCCGCTGCCGATCCGCGTCGTGCGCTGGGACATGACGGTAATCCTACTGGAATGGAGCACCCTGAGGCTTCGGAGGCGGAGGAGGACGGAGACAATCGAGGACACGAGTTGCCTCGATCGTCTCCATCAGAGATTTGTCTCCACGCCTCCCTCCGAACGCCGCGCTCCTCGACCGGCGACGGCCCTCTGCCGTAAACTCTCACCGCCGACCATGCGAAACCTCACTCTTGCGGCGCTGCTCGTCTCCATGTCGCTCGTGTATGCTGCGCAGGCGCCGCCGAAGACGGATTATCGCGGGTGGCCGATCTACGGCGGCAGCGCCGATCAGATTCGCTACTCGACGCTGACCCAGATCAACCGTTCGAACGTGGACAAACTGCAGGTCGCCTGGACGTACGACTCGAAGGAAACGGGCGGACTTCAGAGCAACCCCATCGAGGTCGATGGCGTCGTCTTCGTGGTCACGCCGAAGCACAAGATCGTTGCGCTCGACGCCGTGACGGGTGCCGAGAAATGGAAGTTCGACTCCGGCATCGAGCTCTCGGGCGCACACCGCGGCGTGACTTACTGGTCGGCCGGCGACGACCGCCGGATCTTCGTCGGCCAGGGGCCGTATCTCTACGCACTCGATGCCCGTACGGGTAAACGCGTGGACCGTTTCGGCGATGATGGCCGCATCGATCTGCGCGAGAATCTCGGCCGCGCGCCCGACGCGCAGTCCGTGCGCCTGACGACACCGGCGGTCGTCTACAAGGACCTGGTGATCGTCGGCGGCCGGTTATCGGAAGGGCTGCCGGCGGCGCCCGGCGACATACGCGCTTACGATGCGCGCACGGGCAAGCTGCGCTGGAGTTTCCACACCGTTCCGCACCCAGGCGAGTTCGGGCATGACACCTGGCCCCGGGATGCGTGGACCTACTCGGGCGGGGCGAACAACTGGGCCGGCATGGCGGTCGATCACACGCGCGGCATCGTCTATGCGCCGACGGGCTCGGCGGCAGCAGATTTCTACGGCGCGAACCGTGCCGGCGACAACCTGTTCGCCAATTCGCTGATCGCGTTGAACGCCGATACCGGCGAGCGCGTCTGGCATTTCCAGGCGGTGCGGCACGATATCTGGGATCGCGACTTTCCCTCGCCGCCAAGCCTGGTAACAGTGACCCACGGCGGCCGGCGCATCGACGCCGTCGCGCAGACGAGCAAACAGGGATTCGTCTACCTGTTCGATCGTGCGACGGGCACCCCGCTGTTTCCGATCGAAGAGCGCAAATATCCGCCGAGCACGGTCGACGGCGAGATCGCCTCGCCCGTGCAGCCGCTGCCCACGAAGCCTGCGCCATTTTCGCGCCAGCGTCTCACCGAAGACATGTTGACCACGAGAACGCCGGAGGCGCACAAGGCGGCCCTCGCCGCGTTTCGCGGGTTCCGGAGCGACGGGCAGTTCGTGCCGTTCTCCGTCGGCAAGGAAACGGTGATTTTTCCCGGCTACGACGGCGGCGCCGAGTGGGGCGGGTCGGCGTTCGATCCGGAGACCGGACTGCTCTACGTGAACGCGAACGAGATGGCGTGGACCGGCATGCTGGCGCCGAACGTCATCGGCGCCACCGCGAAACAGGTGTACCTGCGCAATTGCGCCGCCTGCCATCGCGACAACCGCCAGGGCAATCCGCCGCAGATGCCGTCGCTGGTGGACGTCGGCGCCCGCAAGAGCGAGGACGACATCGAACGCATCATCTCGCAGGGCGCCGGCCGCATGCCGGGCTTTCCCACGCTCGCGGACGAAGAGATGGACGCGCTCGTCGATTATCTCCGCACGGGTGAGGACCGGAAGCTCGAGAAGATCTCGGCATCGCCGATCGATCTCAAGTATCGGTTCACCGGGTACAAGAAGTTCCTGGATGTCGACGGTTATCCGGCGATCAAGCCGCCGTGGGGCACGTTGAACGCCATCAACCTGAACACCGGCGAATATGCCTGGACGATGCCGCTCGGCGAGTATCCTGAGCTCGCGGCGCAGGGCCTGAAAGACACCGGCAGCGAAAATTACGGCGGCCCCGTCGTCACGGCCGGCGGCCTCGTGTTCATTGGCGCGACCAACTTCGATCGCAAGTTTCGCGCGTTCGACAAGGCCACGGGCAAGCTGCTCTGGGAAACGACGCTGCCGTTCTCGGGCAACGGCACGCCGGCCGTCTACGAGGC
>JBOGIX010000819.1:0-4048 GCA_050744685.1 Vicinamibacterales bacterium
CCACGACGCTACGAGGAGCGCTGGGCGTGGATGTTTCCGGCGTGGTTCATCTCTGCGGAGCTGCGGGTCGTCAAGGGGGCCTGATCCGCGTGTTCGTGCCGCGTTCCACCGATCTTCGCTGTCACGCTGCTATCACGCCACAACAGAAAACAGGAGCAGGAGAGGAAGGGAGCCATCATTCGTTCTCAAGGAGCCCTCCCTTTATTCCCTTTCTCCTGTAGATCTTGTGACAAGCGTGTGGAGCGGGAGAGCTGCGCCGTCAGAATCCGATCAACACACCAACTGTCGGTCCCACCGCTTCGATGTCGGGATTGCGGCTCGCGCCAGCCAGGCCGTTGTTCGAGACGTGGACCCATCGCAAGCCGGCCAGCGCATGCAGACCGGGTCGCACGCGCACGGTGATCCCGGCGCCGCCGAGTGCCAGGTAGTTGAACCGCGTGCCGCGGGGCGGCACGAAGGTGTCGGCCTCAGACACGCCGACGTCGAACTCCCAGAAGAGCGACCACCGCGGCCGGCGGAGGATGCGGCCGCGCAGGCCCCAGGTGATCCCGAACAGGAACGCGTCGGTGTCGCGCTGCCAGACGTAGTAGAGCGGTGACCCGACCTTGAGCACGACACCTTTGCCGAGGCCGTAGGTGATGCCGGCGAGCGAGGCCGCCAGGTTCTCGTGGGAGATGTTGTAGTTCCACGTCTCGATGGCGCCGTGGCCGCCGAGCTCCAGGTGCCAGCTTCGCCGTGCGAACGGATCGTCCGGCGTTCGGTCGCGAGAGTCCGCCTTTTGGGCGCAGGCGATGGCGGGCACCAGCAGCGAGAGCGCGAACGCAGCGATGCTTCCGGCTGCTATCGTAGGACGCATGCGACGAGGAGCGGCGGCGGCATCTCTGACGATTATCGCGTCAGTCGCCGGTTCTGCCTGCCCGGCCCGCGCGCAGACGCTCACCCTCGGCGCCAACGCGATCTTCTACGGCGACAACACGGAGTTCCACAATCCATTCCGCGAGGGAGAGACGATCTTCGGCGCTGCCGTGCGCCTCGACGGCCGCGTCGAGATGAACGATTCAGCAACCCTGACGCTCGGCGTCTTCGGTAACCAGCGGTTCGGCAGCAGCGATGCCTTCGAGATGGTGAGGCCGATCGTGGCGCTGACCGTGTCGGGCAGACGCTCGACGTTCGTCGTTGGCACACTGCCCTCGCCCTTCGAGTCGCGTCCGCTGTCGGCGGCGCGCGCGTCGGGCCCCGACCTGGGCGGTCCGCACGGGCTGCTGCCGCCGCTGCAGGTGGAGACGCTCGCGTTCGATCGTCCTTACGAGGCCGGCCTTGCCTGGACCTTCCGCGGCGCGCGTTTCGAGCACGAGATGTGGCTGCAGTGGCAGCGGCTCAACACGCGCGAGCACCGCGAGCGCCTCGATGCCGGCGGCACCGCCTCCTGGCGGGCCGCCGGGCCTTTCTCAATCCCGTTCCAGGCCCACATCGTCCATGAAGGCGGTCAGCTGTTCGCGTCGGGTCCCGTGCGCGACAGCATCGCGGTGGCATCGGGCATCGCGCTGTCCAACAAACGCGCTCTGCCTTCGGCGACCTCTCCATCCCTCGTCACCACGCTGGAGCTGTTCGGCCTGTGGTCGCGCTACACCGCGGACCGAGAAGCGCCGGATCCGTCTCGCGACGGCGGCGCATTCTTCGGGCGCGCCTCCGCATCTCTGCGCGGCTGGCGTGCGCACCTGATCGCCTGGCGGGGCGACGACTTCATCAAGGACGAGGGGGATCCAAACTACCTGTCGATCCGACGCGACGGCTCGCGTTATCGCGGCGTGCGCGACTACGCAGAGTCGGGCTTGACGCGAACGTTTCAGCTCGCGCCCGGCGCGGCGCTGCAGGCGTCGTTCCGCTTCCACCGGATCGAGCGGCACTACGAGTATTCGTATCGGATTGTGGCAGTGGCGGACATCCGGGTGCGACCGTAGCGCGCGGATCGGCCGCTGCGGGAAGGCCCGAGATCAATACTTGATGACGACGCCGATCGCAGTGGTCCAGTACCGCAGGCGAATGGGTTCCCCCCTGGAGACGGGAATTTCAAGCGTTTCGACGTCTGGTCCCTGGATCTTCCGGAAGTAACGCAGGTCGAAACGCAGTCCGACGCGGTCGTTCAGGAATCCTACGGCGCCGCCGCCGACGTTCATGCCCAAGAGATTGAGCCGGATGGGCGTGACGTTGAACTGGTCCTTCGCCGACACGCGCAGCAGGCCAACGCCGCCCGATACGTAGGGACGCAGGCCATATTGGTTCCATCGGCGCGGCGTGGTCAATACGGCGTTTCCCATCATCGTGTAGCTGTAGCTGCTGATGACGTCGCCCCCGCCGACGAAGCCGCCCCCTTCCCGCTGGAAGAATCCCGGTGTGTAGACGAAATAACCTTCGAGGCCGACCGGCCCTTCACCGAGCAAGGTCACCGCCCCGCCGAAGTTCCAGTGGCGCTCTGCGGTTGCGTCTTCGAGATCGACGAGCGTCGTGCTCCCCTTGAAGGTGTAGCCGACGAACGGCGCGAACTGCCATTCGGCCGATGCGCGTGCGGTGGGAATGACGAGAAGCAGCCCCGTGAGCGCCAGGACCGTGCCAGCCTTGCGCACGACGGGCATCAAAGCAGCATGCGCAGGAAGACCGACGCGTAGAGCGAGCGCGTGACGTCGCCGCTCTCGAACACGGACGGAACGACCAGGCCGTCGGCGTTCGCCAGGAGAATCATCGTTGCGCGCCGGGAGGGGACTTTCACGTAGAGGGCCGAGTACGCGTTCGGGATGTACCCGGCATGCCAGACGACCTTGGCGCCGCGATACGTCTGGACGAACCATCCGAGACCCATGGGCGAGACCGAACCGTCGGCGGCGGGCACGGGAGACCACGCCGCCTCGAGCGTATCCTCCCTCAGCAATGACGCATCGTCCATCGCGTCGTCGAATCGAGCGAGGTCCCGGACCGTGGACACGAGGCCCACGGCGGCGTTGATGCCGTCTACGGGCACGTTGCTTCGCACGGCCCGGCCGCGCCCGTCGACGCGGTAGGGAACGGCCAGCTGTTCGAGGACGTTGGCGTATCGCGCGAGCTGCGACTCGGTGAACAGGCCATCGGGGACGACGTCGCCCGTCTGGAAATCCACACCGGGAACGGAATCGACCATCGCCAGGAAATCGAGCACGCGATGCGCGATGCTCTTTCTGAACGGCTGCGGCGCGCACGTTTCCATCGCCGCCGCGAGCTCGGCATATCGGGCCGGCTCGTAGCGGAACGCGCCACCCGCGGCAGGCGAGTAGGTGTGGCTGAGGACCTGCCGCAGCGTGGCGGCGGCGTCGGGCAGCGCAACGCCGTACGAGCGCAGTGGCTGATCGAGATTCAGATGACGCTGCTCGACACACTGCAGCAGCAGCGCCGCGGAGAACGTTTGCGTGAGATCGCCGATCACGTACGGCGTTTCGGGCGTCGCGCGGATTCGCGCGTCGACGTTGGCGAAACCGAGCCCCTGCTCCCAGACGATCCGGCCGTCCTGGATGAGGATGCCCGAAATCGCCGGAATCCCCGCCTGCGTACGAAGCAGCTCGATGTAGCTCTCGAACGCCGACGAGCCGAGGCCGAGCGGACCGGTATTCTGCCTCGCGCTGACGCCCGCAGCGAGCAGAACGGACACAACGGCAGCAGACACCAACCTGCGCATGTACCTCGTCAGTTTAACTGAACCCACCGCCGGCTGAACAGAGCCTCAATACTAACCGCCTTTCGCCCTGTTCTCGGCCCCCCGCAGGTACAGCCTGGCAGTAACCTGTCCACCCGGGCCGACGCCACGTCGACGGCAAACGGGCCAAAACGGGACGTCCTGGCTATCTGTCGGCGCCGTAGTATGCTCGGGCTCCGCGGAGGGAACCGATGATTCTGGCATCACTCGCGTTGTCCGTGATGTTTGCCGCGTTCGCGCTCGCCGCCGGCGAGGCGCAGGTGTCGGCGCCGCCGTCCCCACAACCGCCGCGCGGGCGGGCGGCTGCGGCCGTGGACCAGGATCGCG
>JBOGIX010000820.1:0-3137 GCA_050744685.1 Vicinamibacterales bacterium
GATCGAGCCGATGCTAGCGAAGATTGCCGAGGCCCTGCCCGAGGGTCCCGGTTTTCTCTTCGAGCCGAAGTGGGATGGCTTCCGTGCGATCGTGTTCCGCGGCCAGGGGGAGGTCTACATCCAGAGCCGCGACCTCAGGCCGCTGGATCGCTATTTCCCCGACCTGCACGAGGTTTTCCTGTCAGGCCTGCCCGACGGCTGCGTGGTGGACGGTGAGATCGTCATCGCCGGGCCGCACGGCCTCGACTTCGATGCGCTGCAGCTCCGTCTGCACCCGGCGGCCTCACGCGTGGCGAAGCTGGCGAGCGTCACACCGGCCGCGTTCGTCGCATTCGACGTGCTCGCGGCGGAAGGGCGCGACCTCCGCGGCGAACCGCAGCGCGAACGGCGGCGTCGGCTGGACGTGATGCTGGCAGGCGTGAAGCCGCCGATCTATGTAACGCCGATGACGCGCGACCGCGCCACCGCCTCTGAGTGGCTGGTCCGCTTCGAAGGCGCGGGGCTCGACGGCGTGATCGCGAAACCGGAGGACAGCCAATACGAGCCCGGCAAGCGGGCGATGTTCAAGATCAAGCACGCGCGCACCGCCGATTGCGTCGTGGCGGGATTTCGCTGGCACAAGTCCGGGCCCGACGCGGTCGGGTCGCTGCTGCTCGGCCTCTACGACGGCCGGGGACGGCTGCAGCACGTCGGCGTGACGTCGGCATTCACGATGGATTTCCGCCGGCAGCTTGCGAAAGAGCTCGAGCCGCTCCGCCAGGACGCGATGAAGGATCACCCGTGGAGTGAATGGGCGGACGCGGCGGCCGTCACCTCGCGTATGCCGGGCGGCCAGAGCCGCTGGAGCGCGGGTAAGGATCTGTCGTGGGAGCCGGTGCGCATCGAGCGGGTATGCGAGGTCAAGTACGATCACCTGCAGGGCGATCGTTTCCGCCACGCGACCGTCTTCCTGCGCTGGCGGCCGGACAAGCACCCGGCCGACTGCCGCTACGACCAGCTCGAGGTGACCACGCCGTACGAGCTCGAAAAGATCTTCAGCACGGGCGCTACCTGATCTCGCTCTCCGCGATGCGCTGCCGGTAGACCGCGCGCGCGTGGTCGTAGGCCTTGCGCGCCTCTTCGAGCTCGCTCCCCTTGATCCGTCCCGCCTTCTGCGACCAGCACTGGTTGACGGCGTTCAACGCCCATTCGGCGCTCTGTCGCGAGGCGCGGAGCGGCTTGCCGTCGACCAGCGCGAACACCGGGTTCGTATGCGACGAGGGCAGGATGCGCGCCGCGATCCAGCTGCTGCGCTCGACCGGGACCTCGAACTCGAGGGTGCGAATGGTGCCGTCGGCCAGCAGGTTCTTCACGGCGATCGGCCTGCCGTTCACGACGATCTCGACCGGCACCTCACGCGTCGTCCCGATGCGCGCGCGCTCGAGGTCCCAGTACGGCTTCTCGTCGTAGCGCCGCTGCCTGATGGCCTCGTTCGGGTGCACGTCCAGATTTGCGGCCGCGCGGACCGTGACCTTCACCGTGCCCGCGCCCTTCAACCGGATCTCGCTGTCCGCCGTCCCGGCAGCCACGCCGCCGACGGTGAAGTCCATCAAATGACTGCGGCCATCGGACACGTAGCTGCGGCCAGCCTGCACCGCGTCGATCCATTTCCTGTAGGTCAGCGGGCCGTCGACCTTGCAATACGAGCGCGCGAGGCCGACGCGATCGTCGGTGATGCACGGAAAGTCCGTCTCGCCGCTGATGCGCGTCCTGAAGCCCGCGTTGAGCGTGTGATACCAGATGTTCAGCTCCCACACGTACGGCGTATCGCCGGCAGAGATGAAATCGACCGTGTCCGGGTGCGTCACCGTGACGATGAACTCGTTGGCGCCGATGCCGTCGAAGCCGGGCATCTCGTAGTTGGGGAGATCGGCGCTCTTGACCTCGAGGCCCCAGCCCGAATGCGCGTAGCCCACCACCGCACCCTGCGCTTTCGCCCACCGCAGGATCGGCATCGTCCACGTGGGCCAGTCTTCGAGGCGTGTGGTGCCCGGATAGTCCTGGTCCTCGAGGCCGAGCAGCACGAGATGCCCGGCATGGCTCGAGGGAAAGCCCGAAATCTCGAGGTCGTAGTGCATCAGGCGCGACGGCGTGGACAGCGGATGATCGGCGCCGCTGAAGAACTGCTTCTGGAAGTAGTAGGACGGACCCCACGTGAGCACGGAGGCGACGCTCAATGCCTCGCCGTCGATCTGCGGCCAGATCTCCTCGGGGCGCACGCCCTCGGTGGGATTGTCGTAGTGCGAGCAGCCGGCGGAATGAATGTGGTGATCGCCGGGATACCAGCCGTCGAGCGTGGGGTCGATCCAGCGGGCGAGGCGGAAGATCAGTTCCATGGGGCCGCCGACCGAGACACGTCGCGTCTCGGTCAGGTATTCGGGGCCGCGCGACACCGCCACGTCGAAGGAGCCGGCGGGGAGGCCGATGGTCGCGCCGTCGGCGCGATACACCTGCGGCTGGAAGTAGAAGTCGGGCGCGAGCCGCTTCGAGATGTTCGGGTAGATCCGATCCGCGTCGTCGCGGATCAGAAAAGCCGCGGTCGCGGGTTTGCCGTGCTCGTCCTTGACGCCGAGCCGCACCGGGTGCGCGGGCGCCGCGGTGAAGAGCACGTCGATGTCGTTCCTGAAGCCGATGTCCTGGCTGCCCTGCCCGACGTGGAAGCCGAGGAGCGCGGAACGTTTGCCGGCATCACGGCTGTAGACCTGCAGAATCAGGTACTCGATGCCGAGTCCCGACAGCCTGGGGCGCATGGGCGGCTGGGTGTAGAGCGCCATGTCGGCCCAGCGCTCGCGAACGTGGACGTCGGTCAGTTCCTTCGGCGCTTCCGGCAGCCCCACACCGCCGCGCGAAGGGATGAACACGCGGCCGATGTTCGGGCTCTGCAAGGCGAGCGGTGCGGTCACGCCTGCGTCGTTCACCACCTTCACGAGAAAGAGCCGGGTTCCCCCCTGCACCAGCTCGGGCGGCGCCGCACCCTGCTCGACCCTGGCGCGGCTCTCCGGGTTGATGTGCACGGCGGCGATCACATGGCGATCGAGCGTTTGCTGAATGCGAGCGACGGCGTCGCGCTCGTCGGTCAGGGCAATCGAGTCGTTCAG
>JBOGIX010000821.1:0-3608 GCA_050744685.1 Vicinamibacterales bacterium
CGTCAGCCATGCCAACGAGTACGACGCCGCCGTCGCGATTCGCTCGATGGTCGGCTACCCGGCCCTTGCCGTCACGCTCGAGCGCGCCGGCCTTGCCGACGTATCGGTCTTTGCTGCTGCGGCGCGACGCGCGGCACGGCTGGCGAACCTCGACGACCATCCACGTGCCGCCCGTGCGCTTGCACAGTTCCAGGGCGCGCTCTTCCTGATCACGCGGACGGCGCTGCGCGGCAGCCTTCCTGCGGACGCCCTGCCACAGGCCGTGTCGTCGCTGGCAGCCGTGGAGCACAGCGGCCGCGGCGACTACGAGGGGCGGCTCGTCGGCTGGCTTGCAGCATTTGTAGACGCCCACAAGGCGCATACGTCGGCGACCTCCATCGACGGCATGTACGCCGAGGCCCTCAACGCCATGGATGGCGACACGCTTCGCATGGCGGCAGGCCGCAATCGCCCGGACTGGGGTGTCGTCGAGTGGGAAGGCACACGCTACCGCCTCGACTTCGCCGCGGCGGAGGCGTCGCGCATCGCGGGGCTGCTCGGCCCGAACGCCCGCCCCTACCTTTCGGCCGCGCGTGGGCTCATCGCCATCGCCGACACGTTGTCGGCACCGAACCTGACCCGCGAAGCATTTCAATCGCAGACCGCGGCGATTGAACCGATCGCCCGCTCCGGCGGGTGGGACGCCGCCACCGCGGAGTCGTTCCGTCGCGCGGCCCGAATCACCAGCCCGCGGGATGCGGAGCGCCTCGCCACGGTGCTGCGCGTGCTTGCCGACGATCTGCTCGGCAGGGGCCTGAAGACGCTGGCGTACGCAGTCTCGCTCGGCCACTCCGACACCGCCATGCTCGATGCAAACGAAGCGGCCGCCCGTCACGACTTCGGGCTCGACGTCGTCGGCATCGGTCGCGCCGGCGCCTGGCGCCTGCCGGCCGCGGGCTCCGATCGCATGCGCGACTGGCGCGCCACGGGATCGCTTCTCGGACTGGACGTGAAGCTTGCAGACTTCGCGCTGCTGCGTCTCTCGTCGCGCCCGCCGTCGCGGCGTCCGTCGCTCAATGATGCCGACCGGCGGGCCTTCATCGAGAGTGTTGCGACGCTCAATCCGCACGCGCTCACCGACGCCGGGCGCGACGTGCTCCTCGACGCCATGAGACGCGGCCGCGCCAGAGTCGAGGGGATCGAGACCGCCGATCAGGCGGAGGCGATCGCGACCGAAATCCGCCTCGGTCCTGCGCGACGCAGCCTCCTTGCCTGGATGCTGCAACACGATCGCGATCGCCTGGCGTCACTCCTGTCGCCGGCGGAACTGGTCTGGCTGGGTCTCGAACGCAAGCCGCTGGATCGTGCGCTTCACGCCTGGGGCGCGCCGGCCGAAGCGCGCGCCGGCTGCCTCTGCCTGCGCATGAACGAGCGCATCGCGCCCGAATCCGTCGCCGGCCGATGGGACTCGGGCCTCTTCGCGAGTGCGTTCCCGGATATCAACCTGCGCCTGTCAGAGCTGCTCGCCGAGTTGAGAATGCCGGCATCGCTGCTCGCGCCGGTGCAGGCGGCTGCGGTGCTGGATCTCGTCAACAGCGTCGAGAGCCGCGATCCGGACGACCGGCGTGGGCTCGTCGAGTTCGCCGGGAGATTGAGCATCGATCGCGTCGAGCAGTATCTTGCGCTGCTCACGAGCGGCGGGCCGCTCGTCCCGATCGCCGATGGGACCGGTGCGGTGCAGGATGGAACGAATCGATCGGGTTCCGAGGCAGACCAATGAGGGTGCTCTGGTTGACCACGATTGCGCTGGCGGCGAGCGTCTCGGCCGCGCCGGGTGCGCGGCAGGCGCCGACATTGCGGATTACGTCTCCCGTTCCCGACGCCATCGTCAGCGGCCGGACGCGGATCGAGGTGGCCATCGAACCTGCGACCGATGTGCGGGCGGTCACGATCTTCGTGAACGGTCGCCTGGTCTGCACTATCGAAAAGGCGCCGTTCGCATGCGCGTGGGATCCCGGGGTTGTCGTCCGGGGGCACCACGTGCGCGTGGTCGGCACGTTGCGGGACGGACGACGGCTGGTCGGCAACGTGCGGACGAAGGAGCTCGGCTACACGGAGAAGGTCCGGACCGAGGCCGTGCTCGTGCCGGTGATCGTGACGAGCGGTGGGCAGTTCGTGCGCGGACTGAAGAAACAGGATTTCGAAATCTTCGAAGACGGCATCGCCCAGCCGCTGGCCAGCCTCGTCAGCGAGGATGCGCCGCTCGATCTCGTACTGGCCATCGATATCAGCGGCAGCATGGAGCAGTCGCTCGGCGAGGTGAAACAGGCGGTCAAGCAGCTCCTGTCCAAGCTGCGCGCCGGCGACGCGGCCACGCTGCTCGGCTTCAACGACAACATCTTCGTGGCCGCAGAGCGCGAAACGGATCGACAGGTTCGCGAGCAGGCGGTCGAGCTGCTGACCTCCTGGGGAGGGACGGCATTGTACGACGCCACCGTGCGCGCGCTCGACCTCGTAGGCCGCGAGTGGGGCCGCAAAGGCGTGGTCATCTTCTCGGACGGCGACGATCGTCACAGCGTGACCCGGCGCGAGAGCGCGATGGCGCGCGTGCAGGCCAGTGACGCGATGCTCTATACCGTCGGCTTCGGCGGCGGCGCCACGGTGCCGCTGCTCCGCAGCAGCCTGGAGAGCTACGCGCGGTCGACCGGCGGACGGCCGTTCTTTCCCAGCCGCGTCAAGGATCTCGACGAGGTGTTCGATCAAATCGTGGCCGAGCTCGCCAACCAGTACGTCCTCTCGTATTCCTCGACCAACGAGAAGCGGGACGGCAAGTGGCGCAACATCAAGGTCCAGGTACGCAAGGGCAAGTACGACATCAGGGCGCGCCGCGGCTATCGCGCGACCGGGCCGCTCCAGGCCGGGAGGTAGGGATGGCGATACCCAGACACGTCGTGGCGGCCGCCGCCGTCCTCGCCGTGTGCGGCGGGATGATCGGGCGCGCGCAGCAATCGACACCGGAACAGACACCGGTCTTCCGCACGGGCGTCGAGCTCGTGACGGTGGACGTCAACGTGCTGGACCGCCAGGGCCAGCCGCTTCGCGGCCTGACGCAGGCCGACTTCTCGGTCACCGTCGGCGGCATGCCGCGACGCGTCGTGACCGCGGAGTTCGTGGACGTCGCCGGCTCGCGCGCGGCGGCGGCGACTCCGGATCTCGTTCCCGTCAGCTCGAATGACGGCGCCGGCGTCGGCCGCCTGTTCGTGTTCATCGTCGATCAGAACACGCTCGAGGCCGGCAGCGTGCGGCAGGTGGCGAAAGCCGCGACGAGCTTTTTCAAGGGGCTGTCGTTCGTCGATCGCTCCGCCCTTCTGCTGATGCCGGCAGGGCCGAGCGTGGAGTTCACCTGGGCGCACGATCGCGTTCGCGACGCGCTGCAGCGCGTGGTCGGACTCAGCATGCCGTCGAGCGGCACGAACGAGTTCGGCAGCCTCACCGAAGCGCGCGACATCGCCAGCCGGAACATGGGCGCGCTGCGGAACATCGCCATGCGTGAATGCGGCGGCGGCGCGACCTCCGCATCGGCGGGATTCGATCCGGGCGGCCCGATTGGCGGTCCGGCGGGCCAGGGG
>JBOGIX010000822.1:0-2451 GCA_050744685.1 Vicinamibacterales bacterium
GTTGTCAGCCGACCCATCGTCGCGAGGGTCGAACCGCGACTCGCTGCTTTCCTGAGTAATTCTGGAGCCGGCGCTCGGACTTGAACCGAGGACCTGCTGATTACGAATCAGCTGCTCTACCAACTGAGCTACGCCGGCATCAAAGGCAGGCCGGCCGCACGATGTCGGCCGGAACATCAAATCTTACCACGACTCAACCGCGGGGCGCTGCCGGCTCCGGGATGGTGCTGCTGCGGTACTTCGCGACGCGCGCCGCGGCCTCGGCGCGGTGCCCGCCGTCGACCCTGCCGTTGAACACGGCGCCTTCTTCGAGGGCCAGTTTCGGCGCGGCCACATCCGCTTTCACGTTCGCCCCGTCGAGCACGCGCACGACGTCGGCGGCGATCAGGCGTCCCACGGTGCCCCCCTGGACGGTGATCACTCGCGCGGTGACCGCGCCATCCACGCGCCCGCCGGTCTCGACGGTCACGGCATGATTGGCGACGAGCACGTCGCCGTTCAGCGTGCCGACGATGGAGACCGGTTCGTCTGCGGTCAACGTGCCCGTAATCCTGACGCCTTTACCGATTGTCGTGGCCATAGTCGTATTCTCGCCGACTCCTGTGAAACCGTTGCCAAACCTCGCGCACTCGAGCTGACGCATACGCTCTATCGCGGCTCGCCGGTCCCGCCTCGCCCGAGCACCTTCAGGTGCTGCAGGTACGCGGCGCGCGCCGTGATGAAATCCCCATGCTCGAGCTTGAGCTCGCTCGCGATGCGGCGCACCTCATTGTCCTCCAGCATGACAATGGACTGATCGGAAGACGAGAGCGCGAACAGGCAGTCGAGCAGCGCGAGCCGATCCTCACGCGTCGCAAGGCCGGCGAATTCGCGGGTGACCAGGAAGTCCTCGGTACCGCCATGCCGGATGCCATGCGACGTCGCGATACGAACGGCAAGCGACGCCTGATCGGCCGGCAGCCCCGCGCGGGCGGCGACGAGCCGCTCCATCTCCGCCGTCTCCTCCGTGCTGACATGATGATCGGCGCGCGCCACGCGGCCCAGGATGTAGGCGAAGCACGCGATATGGCGCGCCCGTTCCGGCTCCAGCCCCTCGAGCGCGCGTTCAACTTCGTCGACGCCGCTCGCTGCGGGCTCCTCCGCGTCGGCGATTCCCAACCACTTGAACAGGGACATCTTCTTTAGGCTTCCAGCTTCCAGCTTCCCGCTTCCCGCTTCCCGCTTCCCGCTTCCCGATCACCAGTTTCCAGTATCCGGTGCCCAGTTTCCAGAGTCTTTGATGGTTCCTGGTTTCCAATCTCAGTTTCGTCGGTTCTGCTTTGAGCTTCACTTGTCGGCGGTGCCGGGTTAACCCCGACGGACGAACAGGCACGGCTGTCGGGTGCCGGTTCCTGGGAAGCTACGGTTATGGCAACTCGCCGCCGCTGATAACCGGAATGCACCCGACTGGCGACAGGAAACCACCAGCAATCTGGCCACTGGCAACTGGCCAACTGGCAACTGACCATCGAGCTCGCGACGGGAAACAACCGGGGACATCTGGCAACTGAAGACTGACAACTGGAGACTGAAAACGACCCCTCAATCCAGCGTCTTCAGCAACGCGTCCGCATACGCGTAGTCGAGTGTGTCATAGCCCTCGGTGACGCGGGCGACGACCGGTGCCAGGGCCTGGCGCGCTTCGGTGATGCGTGCGAGGCCGGCGAGGAAGTTGGCGAACCCGCGCGCGGCGCGCAGCTCGAGCCAGAGCGCGCCCTGGATGCGCGCGATGGTCAGCGCTTCGATGTACATCTCCTCGGCGCGATCGCGCTCCCCGGTCAGCGCGAGCAGCTCCGCCTGCAGCCGCGCGTGTTCCGAGGCGTAGGCGTTCTGCCCGGTTGACACCGCCACGGCACGCGCGTCGTCCAGCGCGCGTTGCGCGCGCCCGAGCTCCTTCACGCGCAGCAGCGCGCCGGCGAGCAGCACGAAGTAGTACGGGCGGAGGAGGGCGGAGCGGGTGATGGTGTGCGCGGCGAGCCCCTCTTCGAGCACGCGCAGGCCGCGCTTGGTATCGCCGAGCTCGAGCAGGGCGCGGCCGCAGAGCGGCGCCGCCCACTGGATCTCCTGCGCGATGCCGTGTGAATGGCACACCACGGCCAGCTGCTCGTACGTCCGCGTGACCTCGCGCGGATTGCGGCGTCCGAGGTGCGCAAAGATCTCGAAGAGCAGCGCGAAGGCGAGCGGCTGCGGATGGTCCACCGCCCGGGCCTCGGTGACGGCGCGCTGTGCCGCTGCGAGCGCCCGATCGGGAAACCCGAGCAGCATCAGCGTGCGGGAATACTCGCAGCGGCAGAACACACCAGGCTCGATTCCCGTTTCCCAGACACGCCCGCGGTGGAACTCGGGATCGTAGAGCTCGAGGCCGCGTTCGAGGTGCGCATGCGACGCCTGCAGGTCGCCGAGATGAAACAG
>JBOGIX010000823.1:0-3694 GCA_050744685.1 Vicinamibacterales bacterium
ACCGGCTACTCCGTGAACAACGCGATTACTCCGCTGGCCAACATGGGGCAAAACCTCTACGAGCCCCCCGACGTGAACGGCTGGGACCTCGGCCCCGGGTGGTTCTCGACCGGACGGATGCTCGCCCGCATGAACTTCGCCGCGCAGCTCGCGACGAACCAGAAATTCAACCTTCGCGATCTCGCCCGGCCCGGCGCGAGGACGCCCGAAGCGCTCGTCACGTTCGTCCTGGACCGGCTCACGCCCGCCGAGTTCGCGCCCGCGGCCTACAACGCGCTCGTCGACTACGCGCGCGCCGGCATCACCTGGACCGGGTCGGACGATCAGCTCGCAACCAAAGGGTCCGGCCTGGTACACCTCGTCGTCGGGTCCGGCGACTACCAGCTGATATAGAGGCGATCATGCCGATCAGTCGACGTGACTTCGTTCGTGGCGGCATCAGCGCCTTCACGGTTGGTTTTGCGGCGCCGGCATTCCTTGCGGACCTCGCGCGCGCGCAGGGGCGATCGCAGCGCAACCTGGTCGTGCTCTACCTGAGCGGCGGCAACGACGCGCTGAGCACGCTCGTGCCCTACACCGATGCGCAGTACTATGCGCGGCGGCCGACGCTCGCCAGTCCCGCGGCGAGCGTGCTGCAGATCGGCAGCGATCGGGCGGGGAACGCGCTCGGACTGAATCCCCGCCTCACGGGCCTGAAGGCGATGTTCGACGCGGGACGGGTCGCCATCGTCCAGCGCACGGGATATCCCAATTCCAGCCGTTCACACTTTCAGGGGACGGACATCTGGTCGACTGGCAATCCCGCGTCGCCACAGGACATCGGCTGGCTCGGCCGATACCTCGACATGCTGCCGGCGCCCGTCGATCCGCTGACGGCATGGGCGACCAGCCGCGAGACGCCGCGCACGCTGCTCGCGCGCACGGTGGGTGTACCCTCGATCCCCAATGTCGGCGGCTATGCGTTCTCGAGCCCCAACGGCGCGGCCGACGCGGCGCACGCGCGCGCCAGCGCCCAGCGCATCGCGTCGCATCTCCCGGCGGACCGGCCCCACCTGGCATTCGTCAACGCCACCGCGCAGGGCGCGTTCGCTACCCTGGATCGCGTGGCGCGAGTGACGACCTACGCCCCATCGGTGCGATATCCGAACAACGGTTTCGGCCAGGCGCTACAGGCCGTCGCGGGCGCCATGAACAAGGACATCGGCACCAAGGTGTTCTGGGTCCAGACTGGCGGCTACGACACGCATGCGGGACAGAACACCACTGTCGGCAACGGCGCGTACGGCAACCTGATGGCCACTCTGAACGACGGGCTGACCGCGTTCTATCGCGACCTCGAGAATCAGGGCCTGCTGCGCGACACGCTGATCCTGCAGTTCTCGGAGTTCGGGCGTCGCATCAACGAGAACGGCAGCCAGGGCACCGATCACGGCGCGGCAGGGCTGATGCTGGCAATCGGCGGTACGGTGCGCGGCGGCATCTACGGCACGGCGGCGAACCTGCAGGCGTCGCCGGGCAACCCGGGCCTGGAGAACAGGGGCGCCGACGTGAGGCACGAGACCGACTTCCGATCCGTCTACGCGCGAGTCATCGACGCGTGGCTCGGCGCGGATTCGGCGGCGGTACTGGGAGGAGACTTCCGCGCGGGTGCGCCGGCGATCCTGTAAGGATCCCTCCTTACCTCCGCCTGCAGAACTCCAGAATCTCCGCACCTCCCTCATTCACCGTAGATCCCTCTGAATGCGATATCGATCTCCGGGTATCGGAAGTGATAGCCGAGCGCCTGGGCGCGCGCGGGCAGGACACGCTGGCCGGTCACGATGTAGTCGGCGAGCTCGCCGGCGACGAGCTTGACCGCGAGCCTGGGGACAGGCACGAGCGACGGGCGCTTCAGCGCGCGTCCGAGCGCGCGGGCGAACTCGCGGTTCGTCACCGGATGCGGCGCCGTCAGGTTGAGCGCCCCCGCCGCCTCCGGGGTCTGCACGATCCAGCGGATCATCTCGACCCAGTCGAGTCGGTGGATCCATGACATGTACTGACGGCCCGACGCCAGCGGCCCGCCGACGAAAAACTTGAATGGCCTCACCATCCGCGGCAGCCCGCCGCCGGATCGCTCGAGCACGAACCCGCTGCGGGTGACGACAATGCGCAGGCCGTCGCGGGCGGCCTTGAACGCCTCCGCTTCCCAGTCCTCGCACAGGTGCGACATGAAATCCGCACCCGCCGGCGACGCTTCGGTCTTCGCCTCATTCCCCGTGCCGTAGTAATTGACGCCGCTCGCGCTGATGAACACAGCAGGCGGCTGCGCCGCCTGTCGTATGGCGGCGACGAGGCTCCGTGTCGGCAGCACGCGGCTGTCGCGCAGCTCTGCCTTGAACTGCGGTGTCCAGCGCCGTGCGGCGAGTGAGGCGCCGGCGAGGTTGATCACGGCGTCAGCGCCGGTGACGGTGTCGGCCCAGGGACCGGTCTGCCCGTTCGGCTGCCATCCGACGCGGGTGATGCCAGGCACGCCGGTGCCCGATTCGTGCTGCGACTCGCCGGGGGGCAACGATCGCGTGAGCACGCGAACGTCGTGACCGTCCTCCGCGCAGGTTTCCGCGAGCGGGCTTCCCAGAAAACCGGTGCCGCCGGCGACCACAATCCTCATGAGACGCTGATCATAGACGCGGTCCGGTCGATCGCGGCGTGGATTTCACCGCATGAATCCGGGGGCGCCCGGAACTGTTGCTTTCTGTGGGAGAGAGGCCGAAAGCGGCGCGTCTATAATCGTCCGCGCATGGTGCGTCGAGTCTTCTGGTGCGTCCTGCCGTTACTCGCGGCCTCCGTCGTTGCAGCGCAGCCTCGCGCGCTGCCCGTCCCACCGAACGTCACAGTCGACGGCGTGCCAGCCATTCCGATGACGCTCGTCGAGGCCGTTGCGCCGTACGGTCAGTTTCGCCAGGCGCGCGTCGTGGCGTGGCATCCGGTGGAGCGGCGCCTGGTCGTGGCAACGAGCTTCGCGAATTTACCCCAGCTGCACGAGGTTCGTTTTCCGGGCGCCGCCCGGCGGCAGCTGACGTTCTTCGCCGACGGCGTTGGGCCGCGCCCCGGCGCGGTGTTCGGGCGGAAAGGCGAGTCCATCGTCTTTCAGAAGGACTCGGCCCGCGGCGGCGAAGCGAACCAGCTGTATCGCTACGATTTCGACACGGGCGCGCTCACGATGCTGACCGATGGCACCTCCCGCCACGGCAGTCCCGTGTCCTCACCGAGCGGCGTCATCGCGTTCGACTCCACGAAGCGCAACGGCAAGGACCGCGACCTTTATGTGATGAGGGCGGCGCAGCCGGAGAGCGTTCGTCTCGTGGCGCAGAACGAGGGCGCGTGGTCGGCGCTTGCCTGGAGTCCAGACGGGACGGCGATCCTGGCGCTGCAGAACGTTTCGTCGTCCGAGACACACCTGTGGCGCATCGACGCCGCCAGCGGCGAGAAGACGAGGCTGACGCCGGCGGACGGCCAGCCGGCGCGCTGGAGCGCCGCCACATTCGGAGCCGGCGGGAAAACCATCTATGCGCTGAGTAACTTTGGAAGCGAGAGGTCGCGCATCTGGCGATGGACGGCGGGAACGTGGAGCGCGTTGACGCCTGCCGAACCGGCGATCGAGAGCTTTGCCCTCTCGGCAGACGGTCACACGATCGCCGCCGTCGTCGATCTGGGA
>JBOGIX010000824.1:0-6262 GCA_050744685.1 Vicinamibacterales bacterium
CCCACATCCAGTAGCTGTTGACCTCGGGGTTGAAGCGCGGGGACATGCGAATGAGCTGCGCGCCCTTCGCCCATTCGGGCTTGGCCTTCAACCAGGCCGTGGTGTTGCAGCCCTTCTCGCAGAGCGTGCAGATCGTGTCGATTGCATCGGGGTTGTCCCACGGGCGCGACTTGAAGCGGTAGTCGCGCGTCGTGATCGCGCCAACCGGGCACACGTCCATCAGGTTGCCCGAGAGCAGCGAATGCACCCCCTGCTCCTGGAACGTCGCGATCTCACTGCCGTACCCGCGATCGACGATGCTGATCTGCGGGTCGGTCTCGATCTCGCGCATGAAGCGCACGCAGCGTGTGCAGAGGATGCACCGGTTGCGATTGAGCATCAGCGTGGGACCGAAGTCGACGTCGGCGCGCACGCCCTCGCCGTCGAAGACGCGCCGCGGGAACTGCATCCGGCTCTCGTTGGGCCCGTAGCTGTAGGAGAAGTCCTGGAGCGGACACTCGCCTCCCTTGTCGCACACCGGGCAGTCGAGCGGGTGATTGATCAGGAGGAACTCGAAGACGCTCGCACGCGCTTCGACCACGTCGGGCGTCTGCGTGGACACCACCATCCCCTCGGCCACCGGCGTGGAGCACGAGGTCTGCAGTTTCGGCATCTTCTCGATCTTGACGATACAGACGCGGCACGACCCGTCAATGCCAAGGCCGGGGTGGTAGCAGTAGTACGGGATCTTGACGCCGCTCTCGATCGCGGCCTGCAGAACGGTCCGGCTCTTGTCGACGGTGATCTGCCGTCCATCAATCGTCAGGGTGACGGTATCCATAAGGTTTCGATCATATCAATTGCCAAAATCGCCGAAATTGCCAAATCGCCGGAACTGCTGAATCGGGTGGATAGTGGGGCCCTGCCGAGCCTATCCGGGGCCTGGCATTTTCGGGGACACTGATCTACAGTACTTGCCTCTTCTCTCTGGCCAACCTCACCCAGCAAGGGAGGCCTTTATGGACGCGGTTCGAGTTCCCAGCCGGTTCCGCCTCACGCCGATCGTCGAATGGTTGATTGCCGCCGCGTTCCTGGGTGCCACCGTCGCAGTGGCCTCGCTCGTGGTGCGGGAGCTGCGCGGGCCCGTCGCGGTCAGCGCCGCCCCCTCCTCGGTCGCGCGTCCGCTCGTCGCGTCGATTCCTCCAGCGGTGCCTGCCCGGGCGGTATCCGTTCCGGTGTTGCCGTTTTTAGACGGGAAGGAGATCCGCGTCGGGGAGACCGCCGCCGCCGTCGCCGCGCGTCTGGGCCGCGCAGCGGAAAGCGGGCGCCAGGAAGTCGATCGCGGCACGCTCGGCGAGCGGCTGACGCGGTTCTACGAATACTCCGGTTCCCGCTTCATCCTGGTGTTCGAAGCGTTCGAACAGGGTGGCGAACCGCGGGTGGCGGCGATCTATCTGCCCTAGACAACGGGATTCGTCGTCCACTTCCAACTCCCAACTCCCAAGGCACGCGGCCCGACGGATTTGGGGTGGAAGCCGAGTCAACCAGCTAAGGCGGCGTCTTCCACACAGATCGCTCGAGCGGCGCGCTTTGGGAGTTGGGCGTTGGGAGTTGATCCCTACCTGTCAATCTCGGCGAGGGAAGCGTAGTCCTTGTTGGCGTCGATCGACCTGACCCCTCCCCTCAAGGGCACGGTGCGCTCGACCACCCGCTCGGTGACCGGGACGACGATCTCGTCGGTGGTGCCGTCGTCATAGGTCACGGTTATCGTGACGGGCACGGGCACCACCGCCTGCCGCTGCTCCAGCCGCACCGTCGCCTGACTGCCCGAAATGGTCGATGAGAAGCGCAGGCTCGGGATGGCCGTGCCGTAGATCCACGCCTCGAAGAACGGCGCCAGATCCCCGCCGCAGGTGTGCTCCATGGCGAGGCGGAAATCGTCGGTGCCCGCCTTCCGGAAGCGCCAGTCGCGATAGAACTGGCGCACGCCGGCGAAGAAGCAGCCGTCGCCGACGAAACGCCGCAGCATGTGCAGCACCATCGCGCCCTTGTTGTAGATGACGGCGCGGAACACGCGGCTCTCGCCGCGGATGTGGCCGAGGCGATAACCCAGATACACCGGCCCCTGATCTGATTCCTCGATTGCCCACCGTCGCATCTGGCGCAACATGCCTCTCTGCAGATCGTCGCCGCGATCGGCGCCCGCGTAGAGGAACGCGAAGTACTGCGCGAAGCCCTCGCTCAGCCACTGTTCGTGATAGTTCTTCCAGCCGACGGCCTGGCCCCACCACTGGTGCGCGATCTCGTGCGCCAGGAAATACGGACCGTAGCTGTCAAACGCGACCGGATCGTTGCGCCAGACGAGGGACGAGATCGGCGGCGGCTGGTTGAGCATCGCGAAGTAGCCGGGACTGTGTCCGCCCGGCAGCTCGTCTTCCGTCACCGCGAGCGTGAACGCCGGATACGGCGCGTCGCCAAGAATCTTCGCGTAGTACTGCACGATCGACGCGGTGCGATCCGCGAGTGAACGCGCGCGCCCGGTCTGGCGCGGGTTGGCCACCACGCTCAGGATGACGTTCGCACCCGCCTGCGCGGCAGGTACCGTATCGGCTTGCGGCGTGCCGCTCGCCTGGCGCTCGATACCGTGAGTTGATGCCGATTGGCGCGGAGTGGACACGGCAACAGGAATGCTGCGCGAGCCGACCCCGTCGAAGCGGCTGATGATGCACGCAAGATAGCGCACCGGATACTCGGCGCTGAACACGAACAGGCGGCGTGCCCGCTCGCCCGGCTCGACCCCGCCCGGCGCCGGCGCCGGCGGCCCGTCGGCAATCCCGGTGGCCACCACGGCCAGATCGGGCGGGACGGTCACGCGAAGATGCGCCGTCGCGTAGTCGGTGATCGGCGCCTGCGGATACCAGTAGCTGCGATTGCTGTAAACGTAGTGCGGCTCGATCGGGATGTAGACCTGTTCCTGGACCTGCGCCGCCTGCTGCTGATCCGACACGAACAGGCTCTCGCGGTCGATCAGCTGCGGTTCGAGCCGGCCGCCGTAAACGATGTTGACCCAGAGCTCGGTGTCGCGGCTCAACGACGTCGGGAAGTTCACGATGACGCTGTTCTGCCCGACGACACGCAGGAACAGCAGCCGGCCGTACTGCGGCGAGACGATCGCGCGCACGGCGAGCGGCTCGGCGAGCCGTAACGTGATCGCCGTGAGCGCGTAGGCGCGAATGCGTATCTTGATCCGCGCGTTGCCGTCGACCCACATCCGATCCGGCGTGAACGACGCATCGATGTCGTAGCGCAGCACGTCGTAGTCGGCGAGGTCGTCCTCGCTGTAGAAGCGTCCGCGCGAGGCCAGCTTCTGCTCGGACGCGTAGATGGCGATGTTCCGCCGCCGCCGCCGATCGAAGAAGCTGATGTCCTCGGCGTCCTTGCCCGACCGCGCGTATGTCAGCTGCCCCATGCGGCGCGTGCGTATCTCGACGATCAGATCGCGCGGGTTCGGCACGAGCGACCACCGCTCGCGGCTGAGATCGGTGAGATCGAGGTTCAACGTCTGGCCGATCTGATCGTCGAACATGTCGACCGCGCGGCGGAGATCCCCCGCGTCGACCTCGCGCGGGACGAGCGATGATTCCGCGAACGTGCGGCTGAACTCGGCGGGCCGGATTCGGACGAACACCGCGTCGAACTCCGTCGCGAGGACGTCCTCGCCGCTGAAGATCCGCACCTGCGTGCGCTCGGCGGCGTCCGCCGGCGCAAAACGGATGCGACCGCGTCCGAGCAGCACGACGGCCGTCGGCCCTTCGTCGATCTCGGCGACGAAGGCCTGTCCGGCAGGAAGCTCGAGGGTCAGATCCGTCGCCTGGACGGTGAGGTTGCGAACGGCGAACTGCTTCGTCGGGTTCAGCGCCAGGCGATAGAGGCCGCTTACCAGCGTCAGTTGTTCGAGCCCGGCTATTTGGCGGGGTGCGTCCGCGGCGGCGCTGTCGAGGTCCACGCGCCACGTGCTGATCACGGCCTCGTTGCCGAATTGGGCGAACACCTCGATCAGCAGCCGATCGCCGCCGGTCGGCAGCTCGGCGCGGTCGCGCTCCTTGACGACGAAGCGGACCGGCTTTGGGCTCAAATAGTCCGCGAACACACGCAGGCCGGGTACGTCCGGCGCCATCCCGAGCGCCAGGATCGCCGCCGCCTCGCCGGCTGCGCCCGCCTGTTCCAGCCGTTCCACCAGCAGCGTGATGGGGTCGGCCGGAGCGTTCTGGCCGGCGTAGGCGGGGACCGCCAGCAACGCGAGCGCGAAGAGGGCCCGCAACACCATGAGTGGTTCCATATTAGACCCCGCCCGGGGTGGAATCGCTACCAATCGGACGGGGCCGGACGACCACCCGGCCAGTCTCGAGGGACCAGGCGTGGGACGAACGGAGCGTGTGGTTGTGATCGCGCTATCCGACCGGCGCTGATCACGCGACGGCGTTGGCCCGCGCCGCGAGATCGCGCCGCTTCAGGATCAGGATCGTGAGGTCGTCGGCAAACCGCGGCGCTTGCGCGTGCGCTTCGACCGCTTTCAGGATCTTCGTCCCGAGCTCCGCCGGTGATTCCGCTCGATGGTGCACGACGATGCCCTGGACCCCCGTTTCCTCGAGCGGTTGCCCTTCGGGGCTTTCGGCTTCCGTGATGCCGTCGCTATAAAGGAGCAGCAGCTCTCCCGGCGCGATGCGCGTCTCGACGGCGGCATACGTCGACTTGTCGAACAGGCCCAGCGCCACTCCGGTGGCGGTCAGGCGATCGAACGTGCCGTCGCGGCGGTGAATCATCGGCGGGTTCTGGCCGGCGTTCACGTAAACGAGCGAGCCGGTCGCCGGCGTGTAGACGGCATAGAAGATCGTGATGAAGCGAGACGCCGGGCTGTGGCGCCAGATCTGCAGGTTGAGGCGCTCGATGAGCGCCTGCGGCTCGAGGCCCTCGTCCACCAGCGTACGCAGCATCGCGAGCAGCAGCGCCATCAGCAGCGCCGCCGGGCTGCCCTTCCCCGCCACATCGCCGAGCGCCAGGATCACGCGACCGTCGGGCAGCGGCAGCACGTCGTAGAAATCTCCGCCCACGGTGTTGGCTGGCCGCGTCGCGCCGCAGATGTCGATGTCGCCAGAGGTATACGTGCCGCTCGGCAGCATCGCGAGCTGAATCTCGCGGGCCACCTCCAGCTCTCCCTTGAGCGACAACCGATCCGCCACCTCCAGCAGGACGAGCAGGTTTACGAGCACCAGGCTGATGAGCAGCGCGAACGTGCCATCCGCCCACGCCGGAACGTACATGGAAATCTGGAAGAACGGCGTGCCGAAGGGCAGGTCGAGCAGCGCGAAGCCGCGGAACAGCTTGATGATGCCGAGCAGCGCGATCACCAGTGCGCCGATATAGAGCGCGCGCCGCGCCGGCGGCAGCTTCAGGGTGAAGGCGACGAAGACCTGCCGGGCGCGCATCGCCACCCGCTTCCACCAGGGCAGGCCCGCCAGCCGTTCCTCGTCCAGCCCGCGGCTGAAGAACCGGTACGCGTCGGGCGTGTCGTGCGTGAACAGCCGCTGCAGATCTTCGGTCGTCAGATCACGGGTGTAAGTGTCGAACCACTGCCGCGCGCGATCGGCGCCGGAAGGCCTCACAGGCGTACGTCCTTTCCCGCAAACAGTGACAAAAAGGTCGATCCCCTGTTTATACGAGTCCGAGCTCCTTTCCGACTTTGCCAAACGTGTCGAGCGCGAACTGCAGGTCTTCGCGGGTGTGCGTGGCGGTCACGATCGTACGCACGCGGGCCTTGTCGCGGGCCACGGTCGGGAACGCGATCCCCTGCGCGAACACTCCTTCCTCGAACAGCCGATCCGACAGCTTCATCGCCAGCGCGCCGTCGCCGACCACGACTGGCGTGATCGGACCCTCGCTCAGCCCGGTGTCGAACCCGAACTTCGTCAGGCCGGCCTTGAAGAAACGGGTGTTCTCCCACAGCCGATCGATGATCTGCGGTTCCTCCAGCAGCACGTCGATCGCCGCAATGCACGCGGCGGCCACAGCCGGCGGATGAGAGGTCGAGAAGAGGAACGGCCGCGCGCGGTGATACAGGAACTCGATCAGGTTGCGGCTGCCCGCGACATAACCGCCAAGCGCGCCGATGGCCTTGGACAGTGTGCCGACCTGGACGTCGACGCGCCCGTGCACGCCGAAGTGGTCGATGGTCCCGCGTCCGTGGCTGCCGAAGACGCCGCTCGCATGGGCATCGTCCACCATC
>JBOGIX010000825.1:0-3810 GCA_050744685.1 Vicinamibacterales bacterium
GGGTGCCCGTCGGGGTGCCGCGTCCGCCCGTGATCGCCGTGCCTCCGACCACGACCGCGGCAATCACCTTCATTTCGAGGCCGAGGCCCGTGTTGCTTGGAATCTGGTTGAAGCGGACCGAGTTCAGGAGCGCGGCCAGGCCGGCCAGGGCGCCGGCGAGGACGAACACCATCGAGGTGACCGTCCCCGTCTGCACGCCTGCGAGCCGCGCGGCATCGGGGCTGGAGCCTGTGGCATACACGGCGCGCCCCGCCGCAACATGGCTCAGCCCCCAGGCAAGCCCGCCATACAACCCGCAGACGAGGAGGGCCACCACGTACGGGTAAATCCGATCGCTCGTCCCCAGCCATTGGTAGTGCGCCGGAAGTGCCTGAATCCACGCACCTTCCGTGGCCCAGCGCAGCCCCTCGCGCCAGGCGATCATGGTGGCGAGCGTGACGACGATCGACGGGATGCGGACGTAGGCGACGAGCGCGCCGTTGATGCCGCCGAGGGCGGCGCCGACGGCGCAGGCGGCGATGGCGACGAGCGGAAGCGGCAGGCCGGCCTTGGCCAGCAGGCCCGAGCTCACCGCGCAGACCGCGAAGACGGATCCCACCGAGATGTCGATGTGCCCCGTGAGGATCACGAGCATCGCCCCGAACGCGGCGATGAGCACCGGCACGTTCGCCAGGAAGAGATCGGCCAGGTTGTCGCCGGCGAAGAAGCCGGGCGCGGTGGCCGCCAGCACGAGGGCAAGTGCAGCGATGGCCAGGGCCACGGACGCTTCACGACGGCCGAACGCGGGCATGTCAGGCGGCGCCCTGATGGTCGAGCGCGAGCGCGAGGATCAGCGATTGCGTCGCCTCGGCGCGCGTGAGCACGCCGCGGATCGCGCCGCCGCGCATCACCGCGATGCGGTCGCTCATGCCGAGGATCTCGGGAAGCTCCGAGGAGATCATCAGGATGGCCAGTCCTTCCTCGGCAAGCATCTGCATCAGCCCGTGAATCTCCGCCTTCGACCCGACGTCGACGCCCTGCGTCGGCTCGTCGAGGATGATGACCGAGGGGCGCGTGGACAGCCAGCGCGCCAGCGCGACCTTCTGCTGGTTGCCGCCCGAGAGGGTGCCGACGTCGGCCAGCACCGAAGGCGTCTTGATACGGAGTCGCTCGACGTGCTCGCGGGCGCGCGCGCGCTCCGCCGCGCGATCGATCAAGCCGCGCGTCGATACGGCACCGAGGCTGGCGAGGCTGGCGTTGGCCGCCACGGACATGTCGAGCACGACGCCGTGCTGGCGCCGGTCCTCGGGCACGTAGGCGATGCCTGCGGCGATCGCATCGGACGGCGATCCAACGCGCAGCGTCTTCCCGTGCACGACGATCTCCCCCTCGTCGTATGGCATCAGGCCGAAGATGGTCTCCGCGAGGCCGGTCCTGCCCGATCCCACCAGGCCGGCCAGGCCCACGATCTCTCCCTGGCGGACGGTGAGCGAGACGTCACGCACGCCGGCGGCGCGGCTGGTCAGCCCGCGAAGCTCCAGCGCCGGCTCGCCGAGGGTCACGGCGCGCTTGGGGAACACGGCCGCCACCTCGCGGCCGACCATCAGGTGAATGAGCTCGCTGCGGTCGATCTCGGCCACCGGGCGCGTCGCCACCGTCCGGCCGTCACGCAGCACCGTGATCCGATCGGCAACCGTGAAGACCTCTTCGAGGCGATGCGAGATGTAGATCACGCCCACGCCGTGCCCGCGCAGCGCCGCGACGACGCGGAAGAGCCGCTCGACTTCGCGTTCGGTGAGGGAGGCCGTTGGCTCGTCCATCAGCACGACGCGGGCGTCGGCGCCGATCGCCTTGGCGATCTCCACGATCTGCTGTTCCGGCATGCTGAGGGTGTCGACGAGGCGCGCCGGATCGATCGTCGATCCCACGCGACCGAGCAGCTCCCGGGCGCGGTGTCCGCGCGCGGCCCAGTCTATGCGGCGCCAGGCGCCGCGCGGCTCGAGCGCGAGCGCGATGTTCTCGGCGACCGTCAGGTCGGGAAAGAGCGACGGCTGCTGGTAGATCGCGGCAATCCCGAGGGCGCGCGAGGTCGCCGGATCCATGTGCCGCACCGGGTGGCCGCCCACCGTGAGCACGCCGGCGTCGGGGCGTTCAGCCCCCGTCATGATCTTGATGAGCGTCGACTTCCCCGCGCCGTTCTCGCCGACGAGGGCGTGCACCTCGCCGGGCCGCACGTCGAAGGACACCCCTTTCAACGCGCGCACGCCCGCAAACGACTTCTCGATGCCCGCTGCCTCGAGGGGTACTTGTCCTGGCGGGCGGCCGCTTGCGGTGAAGATGTGCTCTGTCATCAGTGCCAGTTTCCAGTTTCCAGTGCGCGGTTGCCGGTCGTTGATTACTGGTTACCAGTTAGAGGACTGGAAACTGGATACCGGCAACTGGAGACTGCGCGAATCTTACGGTAGATGGTTTATACTGTCGCGCATATTTTGCAGGGCACAACACGACGCGGATCGCGATGCCCGGGTGTTCGGCGTGGAAATCAGTCTTTTACGGTAAAGCCGAGACTTTTTCGACGTCAGGTGCCTTGTCCCTCGCGTTCCGCAATCCGCAATAGCCGGCACACCGGTGCAGGCGGGTGGGGGAACGAGTCATGACCTCCAAGACCACGGCAGCACGAGACCCGTACCTCGTCAAGTCGGTCGTCCATTCATCGCAGCTGTTGTCGGCGTTTCGCACGTCGGGCGAAGCGTTGCCCCTGCGCGAGATCGCCGCACGGAGCGGCCTGCCGAAGAGCATGGCGTTCCGGCTGCTCTACACGCTGGAGCGCTGCGGGATGATCGAGAAGGTCGGGGAGAACCTCTACCGATCGCACATCCGGCCGTTCAAGCAGAAGCCGTTCCGGCTGGGGTATGCGGCGCAGGGCACCGACTATCAGTTCTCGAAGGAAGTGTCGGCCGGCCTGCAGCGGGCGGCGGCCACGCACGGCGTCGAGCTCATCTGCGTGGACAATCGCTACAACCCGAAGATCGCGCAGCGCAACGCCGAGGTGCTCGTGCGCGAGAAGGTGGACCTCGTCATCGAGTTCCAGACCGACGAGCACGTGGCGGCCACGGTGGCGGCGAAGTACCGCGACGCGGACATCCCGCTCATCGCCCTCGAAGTGCCGCATCCGGGCGCGACCTACTTCGGCGCGAACAATTACGAAGCCGGACTGATCGGCGGCCGTCATCTGGGCCGCTGGGCGAAGCAATACTGGCACGGCGAGGTGGACGAGATCGTGATGATCGCCCTCGAGCGCGCCGGCAGCCTGCCCAAGATGCGCCTCACCGGCATGCTCGTCGGCATGAAGGAGATCTGCCCGCAGTTCGAGAACTGCCGCGTGACCTACGTGGACGGCGACGGCAAGCTCGGGGAAAGCTTCGAGGCCATTCGCAAACACCTGCGCGGCAGCCGCGCCCGCCACATCCTGGTCGGCGCGATCAACGATCCGAGCGCCCTCGGCGCGCTGCGCGCGTTCCAGGAAGCGGGCCGGAGCGACGCCTGCGCGGCCATGGGGCAGAACGCCTCCCCCGAGGGGCGCGCGGAGCTGCGGCAACCCGGCACACGCCTGATCGGGTCGGTCGCGTATTTCCCCGAGAAGTACGGCGCCGAGATCCTGGCGCTCGCGCTGGACATCCTCCACCGCCGCCCCGTGCCGCCGGCCATTTTCGTGAAGCACCAGCTGGTCACGCCGGAGAACGTCGACCACATCTATCCCAACGATCGGCTGATGCAGCTCGGCACTATTTAGCTCGGCACTATTTAGCTCGGCACTCGGTACTCGGTACC
>JBOGIX010000826.1:0-3173 GCA_050744685.1 Vicinamibacterales bacterium
GCCGGCGATCGCCCGCCCCCCGATCCGCTCCATCGCCCCCGTCTCCGCCCGGGACCTGCCGCAGGATGATTTTCCTGGCCATGAATGACGGCTACCGGCGGTGGCGGCGCAGCGACGAGCGGAAGCGGCCGATTGGCTGCGTGTTGATGACGTCGGACGGCTGCAGCCAGGCCCGCCTGGCGACCGTCACGCCCCAGCGCACGTTGCCGAGGGCGGTGGGGGAGTGCGCGTCGGAATCGATGATGATCATCACCCCTCGCTCGCGCGCCCGTCGCGCCAGCACGTCGTCGAGATCCAGGCGGTCGGGCTGGCTGTTGATCTCCAGGGCCACGCCGTGCGCGGCTGCCGCGTCGAACACGCGGTCCATGTGGGCGCGTCCCGGCTCGCGCTTCATGATCAGGCGCCCGGTCGGATGCGCGATGACGTCGACCCACGGGCACTCCATCGCCGACAGCAGACGATCGGTCATCTCGCTCTCGGATTGGTACAAGGCCGAATGGACCGAGGCGATGACGATATCGAGCTGGGCCAGGCAGTCGTAGGCGAGGTCCAGCCGGCCGTCGGGCAGGATGTCGCATTCGATGCCGGCGAGCACGACGATGCCGTCGAGATCGTCGCGGCCGTTGAGGGCGCGGACGTTGCGCGCCTGTTCGAGCGCACGGTGCTCGTCGAGGCCGTTGGCCATGGCGAGCGCGCGGCTGTGGTCGGTAATCGCCACGTAGCTGAGCCCCGCGTCCCTCGCCGCTCGTGCCATCGTCCATGCATCGGCGCGGCCGTCGGTGGACGTCGTATGCATGTGCAGGTCTCCCTGCAGATCCTGCGGCGTGACGAGCGTTGGCAGCGCCCGCTGTTCGGCGGCTGCGATTTCACCGCGGTTCTCGCGCAGCTCCGGCGGGACGAACGCGAGGCCGAGCGCCTCGTAAATTCCTTCCTCGGTTTCTCCGGCGACGAGGCCGCCGTCCTCGTTGCGGTAGAGGCCGTACTCGTTCAGCTTGAGCCCGCGCTGAATCGCACGGTCGCGCAAGGCGATGTTGTGCGCCTTCGAGCCCGTGAAGTATTGCAGAGCGGCGCCCGCGCTGTCGGCCGGCACCAGCCGGAGATCCGCCTGGAAGCCGCCCGCGAGCCGCACGCTCGACTTCGTGTCCCCGTGCGCGAGGACGCGTTCGACGAGCCGGTATCCGGTAAAGCTGTCCATGATCGAGGGAGGAGCGCCTGCGGCGAGGATGTCGAGATCGCCGCATGTCTCGCACCCGCGGCGGAGGCTTCCGACCATCGCGATGCGTGCGTCGGGCGCGTCCTCCCGAAGCGAGGCGACGAGCGTGGCGGCGGTGTCGTGCGCTTCGGCAATCAGGCGGCGGCCTGCCGTACCCGCGCGTTCTTCCAGGGCGCGGAGCACGAGCGCCTCCTTCTTCGCCCCCATGCCCTTCAGCTCTCGCAGCCGGCCGGTCCTGGCGGCGCGCTCGAGGTCGTGCAGCGTGCTGATGCCGAGCTGGTGATACAGAAGCGCAACGGTCTTCGGACCAATGCCCTGAAGGTGCAGCAGATCGAGCACGGTTGGCGGAAACTCGTCGAGCAGCTCTTGGTGATATTTGATGGCGCCGGTGTCGACGAGCTCGCCGATCTTTGCGGCGAGGTCCTTCCCGATGCCGGGCAGATCGAGGCGGCCCGCCGCCGGGAGGTCCGCAATCCGTTCCGGATGATGGACGATGGTTTCGGCGGCGTTGCGATACGCCCGAATCTTGAACGGGTTCTCGTTCTTGATCTCGAGCAGATCGGCGATCTCGGCAAACACGCGGGCGATGGCGAGATTCTCCATACAGACGATCGGCAACAATTATCGCCGGAATGTTCGTCTCACGTTTTCTCGGACAGCGCCATCTGGCTAGGCATTGTCAACTTCCAACCTCCGACTCCCAACCGCCCAAGGCGCAACGCGCGAGAGATTAGGGTGGAAGTCGCGCGTACTACCTTATTCGTACGGCTTCCACCCAGATGCTTCGAGCTCTGCGCCTTGGGCGTTGGGAGTTGGAGGTTGGGAGTTGACAATGAGCGTGCCGGAGGGCCGCTTATAATGACCTGATGTCGGTTCGCGATGTGCGTAGGCAAGCAGGGCAGCTTGCGATCGCAGGCTTTGCCGGGGACAGCATTCCTGCAGACCTGCGGCTGCTGGCCAGGGAGTTCGATCTCGGCGGCATCATCCTGTTCGCGCGCAACGTCGAATCACCGGAACAGGTCGCGGAAGTGGCGCGCGAGGCCCGGTCGCTCGTCAAGGAATTGCCGCTCTGGGTCAGCGTCGATCAGGAAGGCGGGCGCGTGGCGCGGCTGCGGTCGCCGTTCACGCTCTGGCCGCCGATGCGGACGCTCGGCCGCAGCGGCGACGAGCAGCTGGTGGCCCGTTTTGCTCGCGCGCTGGCGGCGGAGCTGAAGGCCGTCGGCATCAACCTCGATTACACCCCGGTGCTCGATATCCTGACGAACCCGTCCAACCCGGTGATCGGCGACCGCGCGCTCGCGGAGAAGCCGGAGGATGTCGCGCGGCTCGGACGGGTCATGATCGAGACGCTCCAGGCAGAGGGGATTGCCGCCTGCGGCAAGCACTTTCCCGGACACGGCGACACGAGCACGGACTCGCACTTCGAGCTGCCGCTCATCGAGCATCCGCCGGATCGGCTGGACGCTGTGGAGCTCGTGCCGTTCAGGGCCGCCATCGAGGCAGGGGTCGCCGGCATCATGACGGCACACATTTTCGTCCCCGCGCTGGACGACGAGAATCCCGGCACGTTGTCCCGGACGATCGTGGAGAGCCTGCTGAAGAACAAACTGGGCTTTGGCGGGATGGTGATGACCGACGATATCGAGATGAAGGCCATCAGCGCGCGATATACGACCGCACAGGCAACGGTGCGCGCGGTCGCGGCCGGGTGTGACGTCGTGCTGATGTGCGGTGCCTCGGCGGAGCCGCAGTACGAGGCGCTCGAAGCGATCGTGCACGCGCTCGAAGACGGAACGCTGCCCCTGCAACGCGCAGAGGACGCGCTGGCGCGCCATCGCCGCATCAAGGAACGCTTCCTGGCGCCGCCACGCCCCCGTCCCCTCGAGGGCAGGGCCCTGCGGTCGCTGCTCGGCCGCGGCGAGCACCAGGCGGTCGCCGCCGAAATGGCCCGCTTCGCGTG
>JBOGIX010000827.1:0-3024 GCA_050744685.1 Vicinamibacterales bacterium
AGATCGGCGCCACCAGGAACACGATCCGTTCCAGCCAGTCGTCATGCCTGCCCGCGGCCAGATCGCGCAGCAGCATCTGGGCGCTCTCCTTGCCTTCGACCTCGCCGCCGTGGATGTTGGCCAGGACGTAGACCCGCAGCTTGTTCGTTCGCCGGACCGCCGCTGTCGTCGCGTCCGGCGCGCCGATTACGGCGAGCGGCAGCGCGCGGCCCTCGTTGGTCGTGCCAAACGTCGTCAGGTGGACACGCGGCGAGGCCTTCCGGAGCGCCTCGAGGAAGGCGACGACGTCGGAGTAACGGCTGGTGTCGTGGAAGTTCGTCCTTTCAGGAATCGTCTTGATGTCGGCCGGCGCGGCCGGACGCTGACCGCCGCCAACGGCGACCATCAAGGCGAGCACGGCAGGGACGCACAGAAACGCACGCAGCACGATGTCTCCTTCGCAAGCGTCGGATCATACCGAACGGTCTGTTCACGGTCACTTTCCGGCATTTCGTCCCTTTTTTCGACGCTATAATCCCGCGTGTACGTCTTCTCGAGGGGAGTCCGGATGGTGTCGTCACGGGTCCTGCGCGCGTTTCTGATCCTGTTCTGCGCCTTGTGCGCCCTCCCTGCCGAGGCCCAGCAGACCGGCGCGCTGAGCGGGCGCGTCACCGATACCGGCGGCGGCGTGCTGCCCGGAGTCACGGTCGAGGCGCGCTCGGCGCTGCTGCCGACGCCGCGCGTCACGGTCACCGAAGGCACCGGCGACTTCCGTCTGCCGGCGCTCGTGCCCGGGACGTACACGGTGACGTTCACACTGTCGGGCATGCAGACGGCGACACGCGAGGCGGAAGTGCAGCTCGGCCAGGACACGGTCGTGAATGTGACGCTCGGCGTGCAGGGGCTCACCGAGACGGTAACCGTGACCGCGGTCACCTCCCTGGTCGAACGCGACTCGGCGACGATCGCCAGCGGCGTCTCGAACCAGCAGATCATGGCCATGCCGGTCGGCCAGGAGTACCGCGATCTCGTGAAGCTGATCCCGGCCGTGCAGGTGACGCAGGATCAGACGCGCGGCCCGAGCGCCGGCGGCAGCGGACAGGACAACATCTATCAGTTCGACGGCGTGAACGTGACGCTGCCGCTCTTCGGCACGCTCTCGGCCGAGCCGGCGTCGCACGATATCGCGCAGGTCACGACGATCAAGGGCGGCGCGCGCGCCATCGACTTCGACCGCTCGGGCGGCTTCACCATCGATTCGGTCAGCAAGTCCGGCGGCAGCCGCTTCGCGGGCGAGCTGAGCTTCCAGCTGCAGGACACCAGCATGGTCGCCGAACAGACCGCTGGCGCGCTTTCGCGCTTCGAGCAGGATCGCACGTGGCTGACGGGCAACTTCGGGGGACCGATCGTGCCCAACAAGCTGCATTTCTACGGTTCCTACTACCGGCCGGAGAATCGCCGCGAGAACGCGAGCAATCTCTATGGCGCCCTGCCACAGTTCGAGCGCACGCGCAACGAAGGCTTCGGCAAGCTGACGTTCACGCCCACCAGCTCCACGCTGTTCAACGTCAGCTACCGCGACTCCAAGCGCGAGGACATCGCCGACACGTTCCTGCAGAACGCCGCGGCCACGAGCGGCACGGGCTCCGAGGCGCGGCTGCGAATCGGCATCGCGGAGGGCTCGTGGATTCTCGGGCCGCGCAGCCATCTCACGTTCAAGTACACGCATTTCGCCAACGAGACGCTCGGCCGTCCCGACAACGTCGCGAACGTGTCACCCACCGATGCCATCGGCACCCGCCTCGATATCGCGAACCTCGATCAGCAGGGTCGTGTGTCCGTGCCGCTGCCCATCGCCGGGCAGACCGCGTTCAACAGCTTCATCCAGCCGATCGTCGACCGCTACGGCTACGATTCGAACGGCGTCCGGACCGGCGGCGGCATTGTGGGATACGGCCTCGAGTTCAACGATCAGGACTTCTTTCGCGACTCGGGACAGGTCGGCTACAACGTCGTCTTCGGCTCGACCGTCGCGCACGATGTGCACGTGGGTTACCAGCACTACCTGGACTCGGAGCGGCTCCTGCGCAGCTCGAACGGGTGGGGTTCGATCAGCGTGCCCGGAGGCCGCACCAACGTGGGCGGGACCCCGATCTTCTACACCGCCCGCTACCAGCGGCAGACCGGTGGACGCGCTTCGCCGATCGAATCGGAATACCGATCGCAGAGCTTCGAGATCAACGACACGATTCGCTGGCAGAACTGGACGTTCAACGCCGGCATCGTCGTCAGCAACGATCGGCTCTACGGGCAGGGCCTTCGTGAAGACGAGTCGACGCTCTCCGGCTTCGTGGCCTCGTCGGGGACGAAGTACCAGATGTACGAGATTCCGTTCAGCAAGATGATCCAGCCCCGGCTCGGCGCCACCTGGGCGTACAACGGCACCGATACGGTGTATGCAAGCTATGCTCGCTACAATCCGGCGGCAAGCTCGCTGCCGCGCGCGGCGTCGTGGGATCGCAACCTGATCGGCACGTTCATCGACGCGCATTTCGACGCCGGCGGCGTCCTGTTCGCCGCCTTGCCCGTGGGCTCCTCGTCTGGCAAGCTCTTCGTCGACGACCTGACGCCTCGCACCATCGACGAGTTCCTCGTCGGTACGGCGCGGCAGATTACGCCGCAGTGGTCGGCGCGCCTGTACGGCCGCTACCGCGACGGCAGTCACTTCTGGGAAGACACGAACAACAACGCGCGGATCGCATTTCGCAGCGCGAACACGCCAGCCGGCGTGCCCGCCGAGCTCTACATCCCCGACCTGACGGCGAAGCTCGCTCAGATCGGCAGCGGGTCGAGCTATGTCATCGCCGAGCTCGATGGCGCCTACACGAAATATTACGAAGCCACGCTCGAGTCCGAGTGGCGCGGCCCGCGGGCCTTCGTGCGCGGCTCGTATACCTGGAGCCACTATTACGGCAACTTCGACCAGGACAACACCACGTCGGTCAACGACGCGAACTCCTTCATCGGGTCGTCCTTCATCGCCGA
>JBOGIX010000828.1:0-2881 GCA_050744685.1 Vicinamibacterales bacterium
CGCCTGCCCAGCCTCGCCGAGGCCGAGCGGGCCCACATTCTCCGGGTCCTCGACACCGTGAACTGGAACAAGAAGCAGGCGGCAGGTGTCCTCGAGATCAGCCGCGGCACGCTGTACCGGAAGATCGTCGAGTACGGATTGGAGGCTCACGCCGCGGCGGCCCGTACGAAGTAAGCTCGATCGGCGACAAAAGGGTCATCAGACCTTGGATCGAGTGTTTCGTTATGGCACACTCGCGGTGAAATCCGCAATCGGCCGACCCGCAGGAATAACGGCACAAAGTACCGTTTCTGCACTAGCTTAGAAGAAATTTGAAAGCCGACGCCGGAAGGGCAGGCGACTTGCACCGCCGGCGCTGTCCCGATCCGTCTATGCCCCGACCCGTATTCATCGCCCTGGGCACGCTGCTTATGGCGACTGCTGCCGCAGTTGTCCAGCCCCAGCGCGCGGCGGCGCGTGAATCGGGACTCGAGGCCCCCGCGCGCGTCATCGTGCAGACCACCGACCCGGCGACGATCGAGCGCCTGATCCGATCGTTCGGCGGCCGGGCAGGGCGGCGCCTGGCCGGCGGCCGGGCGCTGGTCGCCGAAGTGCCCGCGGATTGCCTTTCCGAACTGGCAACTGCTCCCGGGGTTCAGGGCGTCACCCCCGACCGGCCGATTCGCGCAACCCTGGACCGGACGGCGGCGGCCGTTGGGGCGCGCTGGGTCACCGAGCGCCTCGGGTTCGAGGGCACCGGCATTGGCGTCGCAATAATCGACTCGGGCATCACCCCGTCGCACGACGACCTCAGCGGCAACCAGGTCGTACACTTCGCCGACTTCGTGGACGGCTGGAACGAGCGCCACGATCGATACGGGCACGGCACGCACGTCGCCGGCATCATCGCCGGTAACGGTCATGACTCGTCGGGCGCGCGCCGCGGCATCGCGCCGGGCGCCCACCTCATCGTGCTGAAGACGCTCGACAATCGCGGCGAAGGCTTCATCAGCAACGCCATCGCCGCCCTGGACTACGCCGTCGAGCAGCGTGCCGCGTTCAACATCCGGGTGATCAACCTCTCGGTCGCTGCCGGGGTGTACGAATCGTTCACCACGGACCCGCTCACGCTCGCCGCCGGCCGCGCCGTCGAAGCGGGCATCGTCGTCGTCACGGCGGCGGGAAATCAGGGACGCAGCGGGAGCGGACGGAAGCAGCACGGGGGAATCACGGCGCCGGGCAACGCGCCCTGGGTGCTCACGGTTGGCGCCGCCAGCCACAACGGCACGATCGATCGCGCGGATGATACCGTCGCCCCCTTCAGCTCGCTCGGACCAAGCGCGATCGACCTCGTGCCCAAGCCGGATCTCGTGGCGCCGGGCGTCGGCATCGCGTCGCTGGCCGACGAGGGCAGCACGCTGTTCATGACGCGGTCCGAAGGCAGGCTCTGGGGCACGGTGCCCACCGGCGCCGAGCCCTACCTCAGCCTGAGTGGCACCAGCATGGCTGCGCCGGTCGTCGCAGGCACGGTGGCCTTGATGCTGGAGGCCAATCCGGCGCTGAAGCCTGCGGCGGTCAAGGCGATTCTGCAGGCCTCGGCCGAGCGCAAACCCGGGTACAGCGCGATGGCGCAGGGCGCGGGATTCCTCAATGCGCGCGGCGCCGTAGAGCTCGCGCAGACGTTCACCGGGGAACGCACGGGATCGGCGCGAATCGAGGACCTCCTGCACGCGTTCGCGCCGGCCCCCACGGGATGGATCCCCGACTGCGCGCCGGCCTGTTTCGAGCAGGGCCCCGGGATCGTTTCGGGCCTGGCTGCCCTCGCGACGACCGAGACAGTGGTGTGGGACTCGCAGACGGTGACGCGCCGACAGCGTCGCCGGGCATCGCCCAACCCCGAGTCTCGCCCTGACACGGCGCGGCACGCTGGCGAGCGGCGCGGAGTGCAGAAAACGGCCGGGAACCCTGGGGACTTCGAATGAAAACCCTGCCGCTCCTCGCGCGCCTGTACGTCGGCGCGGTCATCGCCCTCGGAGCGGGCCTGCTCGTCGTCTTTTTTCCCGTCGAGACACTGTCGTCGCCGTGGCTGTTCCTGCTGCTGCTCGTGCTGTCGTCGGTCACCTCGGTCTTCAAGGTGAACCTGCCGATCGTGCGCGGCGGCTCGACGATGTCGGTGTCGTACGCGGTGGACTTCGCGTCGCTGCTCCTCCTCGGCCCGAACGAGACGATGGTGGTGGCGGCGGCGAGCGCATACAGTCAGTGCACGTTCAGGATCAAGGAGCGCAACCCGATCCACCGGACGCTCTTCAGCATGGCGTGCCTCGTGCTGACCGTGCAGGCTGCCGGGCACGTCTACATCTTCCTCGGCGGCGTCCCCGGCACGTTCGACTGGACGCAGATTCCGCAGCCGCTCGTCGGCGCCGGAACGACATACTTCGTCATCAACACACTGGCCATCGCCACGGCGATCGCGCTCTCGACGCGCCAGTCGGTCTTCAAGGTCTGGAACGAGAACTTCCTCTGGAGCGCACCGAGCTACTTCGTCGGCGCTGGTGTGGCGGCCATCTCATCGTGGATGGTCGTCGATCACGCGCACTGGCTGGCCGTTCTCCTCATCGCGCCGCTCTACCTCACCTATCGCACCTACAAGGTCTATCTCGGCCGCATCGACGACGAGCAGCGGCACGTGCGTGAGATGGCCGACCTGCATCTGGCGACCATCGAAGCACTGGCGCTCGCGATCGACGCGAAGGATCAGACGTCGCAGTCGCACATCCGCCGCGTGCAGTTGTACGCCGCATCGGTCGCGAAATCGATGGGCATGTCCGACAACGACGTGCAGGGCGTGAATACCGCGGCGCTCCTGCACGACATTGGCAAGCTGGCCGTGCCCGAGCACATC
>JBOGIX010000829.1:0-3883 GCA_050744685.1 Vicinamibacterales bacterium
GTGCGTCGCCGCTACGAGAACACCTGTCTCGTTGGGAGCTTCACACCAGGCCAACCCTTTCCTTACTTCATGAACCCGCTGCGCACGGCGACGTTCGCGCTGAGCTCGTCGTTCAGCGGATCGTCCAGCGCCAGGATGGCCCTGACCTCGGGCGCCAGTCGCGCCTGCACGTCCGGGTGCAGCAGCCGCTTCTGATACTGCTGCTGTGGCTTGTCGCGCCGGCAGTAGAACCCGTGCATCGCCAGCCGCGGCTTCGACGTGCGATTGGCCGTGCCCCCGTGCCACAGGTGGGCGTTCATCACCGCAATGCTGCCGGCCTTGCCGATCAGGAACACTTCATCCGGGTGCGGCGCCATCGGATCGGCGAGCACGTCCTGCGGGCGCGTGCCCCAGCGGTGAGAGCCCGGCACCATGCGCGTCGGACCGTTGTCGTTCGTGAAATCGTCGAGCATCCACACCGTGTTACACACCCAATAGCCTTTGTCGTCTGGCACCGCGGACATGTCCACGTGCAGCGGCTGCCCGACGTCCGTCCCCGGATCGGCGGATCGCGCGTTCAGGCTGCTCAACTTGATCTCGGGGCCGAGCACGTGGCGCACGCGCTCGACCACGCCGGGAAGAACCACCGCATGCTCGAAGACGCGTCCCTTGTCGACCAGGTTTGCCAGCCTGTGCGCGTGCTCCTCGGTTTTGAACTCGCGTCCCGCGCGGTCCCCTTCCTGCTCGAAGAGCTCGAGGATGCGCGAGCGCAGCTCCGCGAGCAGCGCTGCGCCCATGGCGTCTTCGATCAGCACGAACCCCTGCTCGTCGAGCTGCTGCCGTTCCGCGTCCGTCATGTTTCTCATGACTGCCCCAGCGTCCGCCGCGCGAACGCGATGTCCTTCACTGCCGCCGCGATCGTCTTGCGCGTTCGCTCCTCGGGCGTAGCGCCGGGAATCTCGTATTCGAGGTGCAGCGAGATCGGACCGGCGAACTCCGATTCACGGAGTGCCGCTCCGAACCACGCCCAGTCGACCATCCCCTCTCCCATCGGGCAGTCCTCGATCTGCCAGCCCTTGTCGGATTTCTTCCAGTAGAAGTCCTTGATGGCGACCATCTTCAACCGGGCGAGCGCCAGGTGCGTGGCCGCCTTCCAGGCGCCGCCGCCCCCTTCGGCTACCGCATGCCTCGGGTCGAAGTAGTAGCCGGCCCATTTCGGGTCCAGCCGATCCATCGCCGGCGCGATGTCCCAGAGGGCCGCGCCGATGTAGGCATTGTGATTGTGAAAGCCGAGCTCGATGCCGCAGTCGCGCGCGAGTGCGGCAAGACCGGCAAGCGCCTGTCCCGCGGCCGCCGCCTGCGCGGCGACGTCTCGTGAGGTTGGCGAGTACCGCCAGTAGCCCGTCTTGAAGTACCGCACGCCGCTTCGCACCGCTGCCTGGAGCAGGGGCCTGGCCAGCGGGTTGGCGGCCGACGTCAGATCGGTCGTGATCATCGGCACCTGCACGCCGTGCGAGCGGATCGCCTCGATCGCGCGCGGCAGGTCTTCGGCCCCGCGCTCCGGCAGCACGTGGCCCTGCGGACGCACGGTGAGGTCGACGCCGTCGATGCCGGCATCCTTCACCGCGCGGCCGAGCTCGCTCCAGGACAGGTCGGGCAGATGTTTCGAAAAGATCAGGAAGGAGGGCCGCGGAGGGCCACCGGGCGTAGTGCCGCTTTGCCCGGCAGCGCCGCGCGCCGGCCAACCGGCGGTCGTGGCCACCGCCGCCTGCCCGGCCGCCCGCATCCACTCGCGTCGCGACATGGCGCTCATGCGGAGAATTGTGCCAGAAAACGAGCCAGTCGCCAGTTCCCGGTTTCCGGTTCCCAGTTCTTTGGTGTTTCCTTACTGGCTACCAGTCAGGACCGGGCAACTGGAAACTGGATACTGGTAACTTTCCGCGCGCATTCCTGGCGCCGCACGCCGCTCACTTCACCCGCAGCGTTCCCTTCATCGTCGGGTGGAAGGTGCAGAGGTAGTCGAACTCCCCTTTCGTCCGGGCCGTGAACTTCCAGGATTTGCCGGCATCAACAGAGCCGGAATCGAACTTGCCGGGCTTCGACGTCGCCGTATGGGGAAACGGGTCCTTGTTGACCCAGATGACGGCGTCGCCGGCAGCGATCGTGAGCGCGGCCGGGGTGAAGCCGGTCGCCTCCATCACGACCGTGTGTGTGGTTGGCTTGGATCGACCGGCCGCCGCGCCCGGGTCGGCGCTCCAGAGGAGCGACCCGAGCGCGACGATCGATGCGAGCGAGCGGCGCAGCCGTCGTGGTGAACGCAGCACGGCTCCGTCCACGTTACTTGCCGATCTCAGACTGAACCTTCTTGGCGTGCTCGAGATGCGCGACGAAGGCCGGGCGCACCTTGACCAGCAACGCCTTCAAGTCTGCGTTCTTCGCGCCCGGAATGAGCGTCTTGTCGAGCGCATCGAGCACCTGCTGGTGATACGTGATCTCGTGCGCGATGTACGCCTTGTCGAACGCCGCGCCCTTGAGCGTCTTCAGTTGCGCCACGTTCTTCTCGCCGCCCGTCTCGAGGCTCTGGCTGGTGGGATTGTCCTCGGGCTTCACCTTCAGCTTGGTGACGAGCTCGGTCGCCTGCTTGTTGACGCCCGTGTGATCCGTGACCATCTGCTGCCCGAAAGACTTGACCTGCGGATCCGTGCCCATCGAGGCCGCGAGCTTGCCGGCATCGATGTCCACCTGATTCGCCGTGACGACGATCGACGCAATCTGCGCGTCGGTCACTCCCTGCGTGGCTCCCGGCACGGGCGCCATCAACAATCCAAGGACGACGAGAGCTGAAACTTTCATGCGGATCTCCTCCATTACGGCGCCTGACCGGGCACCTGCCTTATCTACGGCGACCTGGCCCAATTGGATGCACGGGGCCGTCCCGGCGTTCCCGGTGGTGAAGGCCGAACTTCTACTGCCCGGCGCGCGATCGCGAGAGCACGTTCCGGACGATGCAGTCGCACCGTTCGCCGGCGAACCCGAATACGTCGACGGAGGCCGAATCCATCTCCCTGGCGAGCGCCTCGCGCAGCAGCGCGCGCGCACGGAAGAGCCGGGTGCGGACCGTGGCCGCGGGAATCGCCAGGCATTCCGCGGTTTCCTCCACGGTCATGTCCTCGACCTCCCGCATGATGAAGACCGTGCGGAACGCCACCGGCAGCTCGTCGATCCGCCGTTCGAGGATGCGTCGGATCTCGGCGCGCAGCGCCGTCGCCGGCGGCGATTCGGAACGCTCATCGGCCACATCCACCTCCGGCAGGTCCGTGTCCGTGGAACGCCGTGCCGCGAAGGGCACGACAACGCGGTCGCGCTTCTGCTGCCGGAGCCGCATCAGCGCCTGATTGATGACGATGCGTGTGAGCCAGGTGGTCATGCGGGCGTCGCCCCGGAACTCGCCGATGCGTCGATACGCGTTGAGGTAGGCATCCTGCAGCACATCTTCCGCCGCCCCATCCTCCTTGAGGATCGCCCGGGCGATTCGGAACAGCCGGCCGTTGTACTGGCGCATCAGCGCCTCGAAGGCAACGGAATCGCCCGCGGCGATCCGGGCGGCGAGCTCGGCGTCGGTCGCGGACACGGGAGAGATGGAGGGCAACGGTCGCGTTGGCATGGTCGTTTTCATTGTGCTCGCGGGCGGCCTGTCGCAGCCGGGGGGCCATCTAGCGGCATGCGTTCAACTGTCCAGCCCGTGTCGACATAGTCGTCTATTGCAAGAACGCCGCAAGATTGCCCCCCTGGCTGCAGGAGGCCGCCCGCGAGGACAAGAACGCCGCAAGATTGCCCCCTGGCTGCAGGAGGCCGCCCGCGAGGACAAAGAACGCCGCAAGATTGCCCCCTGGCTGCAGGAGGC
>JBOGIX010000830.1:0-4540 GCA_050744685.1 Vicinamibacterales bacterium
CGGGGGTCGGAGCTGGCGTTGGCGACGGCGCGGGCGCCGGCGAGACCGACTGCGTCACCGTAAACGTCCGGCCGGCGATGGTCGCGCTGCCCGTCCGGGCGGCGTTCGTTGCCGCGACGTTGAACGAGATCGAGCCTGGGCCCGTGCCTCGATCCCCTGACAACGTGAGCCAGCCCACCCCACTCTCCGCCGTCCACGGGCATCCTGGCCCGGTCGTCACGGTGACGGCGCCCGACCCGCCGGCGCCGCCGACCTCATGCGAGGACGGCGAGAGCGTGTAGACGCATCCTTCGGACTGAACGACCTCGAACTCCTGGCCGGCCACGCGGATGGCGCCGCGCCGGCCCAAACCGGTTGTCGCCGAGACGTCGAACGGGATCTGCATAGAACCCCTGCCGTTCGGCTGTCCTTTGATCTCGATCCACGCCGAATCCGCCTCAACCGTCCAGGTACAGAGGCTGCTCGAAGCGCGCAGATCCACACGGCCCGATCCCCCGGTCCGTGGAATCGTGGCCGAACCTTCAGCGAGGGTGAACGAGCACTCGCCAGCGGCCTGCGTGAGCTCGAGCCGCTGCTCGTTGAGGACGACGGAGCCACGGCGGACGGCGGGGTCCGGATTGGCCGACGCCGCCAGTTCGACCGACCCGTTACCCTGGCCGCGCGCGCCCGCCTTGATGCTCAACCACGACGCCTCAGTCGTGGCGGACCATTCGCATTCGCGCGCCGCGGTGACGCTGATGGTCGCGGAACCGCCGGCCGCCGGCACCGTGCCCGCGCCGTTCAAGGTCACGCCGCACCGGGTGAGCGAGCTCGGGGCCGTCGACGTGGCGGTCGACGAACCGCAGGCGGCGGTCAGCGCGAGGAATCCGAGAAACGTCCCGGCACGTAGCGAGCGATCGAGATGCCTGAACATGGATGAGGACCGAACACCGGCAGCAGACGATTCGCGTCGCAGTGTTCTCAAAAACCCTGCCATTACGGATGGGCACTGCGGCCAGCTGCCAACCTCGAATGGCGTAGATTTGTGGGAGAAAACAGCAGGAAGGATCTCGAAACGGGCGCGACGCCAGGCCGTCAGGGCACCCGTGTTCACAATCGGCGAAGAGAATTACCTCAGGTAGGACGCCGAACGCCCCTGCTCAACGATCGTCAGGAAAGCAGCCAATCCAGATCCTCCGGCTGGATTGTCCGTATCAGGCCGGCGTCTTCCGCGTAGATCGCGTCGGCCAGCTCACGTTTCGAGCCCTGTAACTCGGCGATCTTCTCTTCGACGGTATCGCGTGCAATCAATCGATACGCGAACACATGTTTGGTCTGGCCGATTCGGTGCGTCCGGTCGATCGCCTGAGCTTCGACGGCGGGATTCCACCACGGGTCGAGCAGGAACACGTAGTCGGCCGCCGTCAGGTTGAGACCGACTCCACCAGCCTTGAGGCTGATGAGGAACACGCGGCAGGTGTCGTCGGTCTCGAAGCGCTCGATGCGGCCCGCTCGATCCCGGGTGCGGCCGTCGAGATATTCGTAGGTGATTTGCGCCTCGTCCAGCCGCGGCCGCAGGAGGCCCAGGAGGGTCGTGAACTGCGAAAATACAAGCGCTTTGTGCCCTTCGTCCACAATCTCGCCGAGGCGTGCCATCAGCAGCTCGAACTTGGCCGAGGGCTCCTCGGCCCGGTCCGGATCGACAAGCCCGGGGTGCGTGGCCGCCTGTCGCAACCGAAGCAGCGCCTCGAGAATCTGGAGCTTGGAGCGGTTCAGCCCCTTGCCCGCAACCGTCCGCAGGAGCGAGTGCCGGTAGTGCGTACGCAGCTCGTCATAGAACTTGCGCTGCGGGCCATCCAGCTCGCAGTGAATCGTCTGCTCGATCTTGTCGGGCAGCTCCGGCGCAACCTGCTCCTTGGTGCGGCGCAGGATGAAGGGGCGCAGGGCGCGCGAAATGAGCGCAACGTCCGCTCGCTCGATACGTCCCTGTCCGGTGACGATGCGCCCGAAGGCGGCTGCGGGTCCGAGAAACCCCGGGTTCAGGAACTCGAACAGGCTCCACAGCTCGCCGAGATGGTTTTCGATCGGCGTGCCGCTCAGGGCCAGTCGGTGGCGCGCGCGTAGCACCCTGGCCGCCTTCGCCGACGCGGTGGTCGCATTCTTGATGGCCTGCGCCTCGTCGAGGATGACGTAGTCGAACTCGTGCTCGGCGAGCCTCGCGGCGTCACGGCGCAGCGTGCCGTAGGTGGTCAGCAGCAGATCGTACTCGCCGATGGACGCCGTGGTGCGTGCCTCGCCCGTGTAGTCGAGCACCCGGAGCTCCGGCGCAAACCGCGACGCTTCCTCGATCCAGTTGAACACCAGCGAGCGTGGGACGATCGCCGCCGACGTGCGCGGCCCCCCCGGCTCGCGCGCCGTGCGGCGCGCCTCGAGCAGCGCGAGGACCATGACGGTCTTGCCGAGCCCCATGTCGTCTGCGAGGCAGCCGCCGAAACCGAACTGCCGCAGGAACTCGAACCAGCCGAGCGCTTCGCGCTGGTACTCGCGGAGGCGGCCGCGAAATGTCGGCGGCGGATCCAGCGCGCGCACGCCGCTGAACGTCGTCAGCTCGGCGCGCGCCCGCGCGAAGGCCTCGTCGACGTCGACCGAGGACTGCGCTTCGAGCAGCGCGTCGAGCAGCGCCGTCTGCGACGGACGGTACCGCACGTGGTCACCCTTGGCCTCGCCGAACGAGGCCACCCGGGCGTAGCGGCGCAGCCACTCCTCGGGCACCATCCCGCGCGTGCCATCGTCCAGGACGACTGTCGCGTCTCCGCGCTTCAAGGCCGCCAGCAGCTCGGCGATCGAGACTGTTCGCCCGTCGCCGAAATCGGCGGAGCCGTGCAGCTCGAACCAGTCGATGCCCGACTTGACCTGCAAGTGCAGCGACTTCGCGGCGCGAAAGGTGCGGCCTTCGGCTTCGACGTGCCAGCCGTCGTTCACGAGCGCGCGCACCGCGGATGGAAACCGGTCCACGGCAATCGCCATCGTCCCGGCGCGCGCATCGAAGTACCAGGGCTGATGGAACCCGAGCTGCTGCAGCCGCTGCATCGCCGCGCGCTCGGCGCTGCGATCGCGGCGCACCATGCGGCGCTCGGCGGGGTCGTAGCCGGCGATCTCGGGAACGGCTGGGACGATGGAGCCGGCGTAGTCGAATTCGATAGCCGCATCGAGCTCGTCGCGGGTGCCGTGCCCCTGCGGACGCGGCGAGCGCGCCATGCGAATGCGCGGTGTCGGCACGGCCGAGACGACGTCGTAGCGCAGCGGCTCGGGCAGGGCCGCGGGATCGATCGCCGAAACCGCCATCGCCTCGACGAGCGACGGCGCCGCGTCTCCGGGCAGGAGCGCCGGGCCCGAACGGCGCAGCTCGATCAGCCACGACAGCATGTCGCGATGATCGAAACGCACCACCGACTCGCCCACCACCAGGAACTGCGGCGACAGGACACGTTTCGGCTCGTCGAGCGCCATCGTCCGATCCCCACGGACCAGCGTGCCGTCGACGCGGATGCGATCGGTGCCCTCGAGCGTCACGTGGAGGCGGAACGTCCATGGGGGACCGCCGTCCCACGCGAGGGGCGTGAGTGCGGGCGGCCGCGGGCGCTCGGGCGGCCAGGTTCGAGAGGCGCCGGCATCGCGAAACCTGTGGAGCACGAGCGCGCCCCGCGCGCCGCGTGGCTCACGCGGCTCGGCCGCCGGCGGCTCGGCGCGTTCGCGCAGATGCAGTCGTCCCGACTGCGCGAGGAGCGGCAGCACCCGCTCGATGAGCGGGCCGACGACGCGAAACGATGCGCGTGTTGCGATGCCCGAAGAACCGGTCAAGCCGTAAGGGTCAAGTGCACCGAAGAGCAGCGTGAGAATTTGCCGATCCGTGTCGTCCGGCATCTGGTCGATATCGGCGACCGACAGGGTGGCAGGCTGCGGCTTGCCCCACTCGCCGTTCTTCTTGCGCGCGCGCCAGTGGACGCCAATCGGCAGATAGATGTCGGCATCGTCCGCGTCGATCACGTACACGAATTCGCCATGCGCATATTTGTGCGCCGGCGCAGCAGTCGTCTTCGCGACGCCTTGCCGAACGGCGCTGAGAAACCGCTCCCAGGGTTCGGGCGCCGGCACGGGCCGCGGCGGCGAGACGGTCGAGAGCGGCGATCCGGCGGTGTACGCGGATTCGAGATAGACGTCCTTGGTGAGGGGCGTGTCGCCAATGAGGAAACCCTCGGCGTCCGCCGCGAGAATGACGGCCCAGATGTGCTTGCAGAACTCGTTACGGTCGGTGAAGAAGGGACAGCCGCACGAGGCCAGGATCTCGTCGCCGAAACGAGTCAGGTGCACCTGGTACCACTCGGAGCCACGCACTGTCGCCGTAACGTGCGTGTCCGATCCCTCGATGCCGCGGACCGCGCCCCCGAGGAAGTAGCGATTGCCCTTCGTGCGGGTGCGTTCCGGTACATCGCGCGCGAGCGCCTCGGCCAGGCCCATAATCTCGATCGCTATTGTACCGACCGGGACGGGGCGGCGAGGT
>JBOGIX010000831.1:0-3680 GCA_050744685.1 Vicinamibacterales bacterium
ATCAACGCCTGGCGTGCAGCCCGCGCCGCCGCCGCCCCCACCCGCGCCGCCTGCGGCGTGGCTGCCCGACACGTACTTCCCCGACAGCGACCTGCGCGTGCAGGCGCTCGGCAGCCTGATTCACACCGATGCGGCCAAGGTGATTCCGATGCTGCGCAACATCGCGCTCGAGGCCGACAACCTGGCGGCAGCGCGGCGCGCAGTGTTCGTGCTCGCGCAGTCGAGAAACCCCGAGGCGCACTCGACCGTCGTGGACGTCGCGAAGACCGGGCCGGAGCCGGTCCGTCTCGTGGCCGTGCGGGAGCTCGGGCGCTTCGGCGGTGCCAAGATCTCGGACGACCTCCTGCAGGTGTACGCCAGCGGCAATCTTCCCGTGAAGCAGCAGGTGATCGTCGCGCTCGGCGATCGGGCCGAAACGGCGCCGCTCCTGAAGATCGCGCAGTCGGAGCACGACGAGCGCATCCGGGATGGCGCGATCATCGCGCTCGGCCGCGCCGGGGCGACGCGGCAGCTCCGCGTCATGTATCGAGACGCCGGCGCCGAGGCGCGGCGCACCATCATCCGCGGCCTGTTCTCCGCCCGCGACGAGGAGGGGCTCATCCGCATCGCCAACGAGGAAACGAACACCGACCTTCGCCGGGAGGTGCTCACCCGCCTCCGCCTCCTCGGAACGCCCGGCGCCAAGGCCTACCTCGAGAAGACGGCGAAATAGCCGCTGCAGCGCAGAGATGCCATAGGCCGCCGCGAGATCTCGTATGCCCCTTCGGTTTGCACCCGAAGGTGCTGCGGCATTGCCCCGGTACGCCACCCTCGCATGGACTGCACACGAGGGCGGGCGAGCGCGTGGCGCGCACCATCCTCGCCAGCTCGAACGTCGCCGCACTGCCCTGACTTGGCCGGCGACGACAGTATCCTGCCGCAAGATGGCCCTTGGCCGCGAACCGGCCGCCCGCGAGCACGAGCAAGCCTTGGCCGAAGCGGCCCCCGGCGACGACAATATCCCTGCCGCAAGACGAAGCCTGTCTGTCTTGGCCGGCGAGGGCAATATCCCTGCCGCAAGATGGCCCCCTGGCCGCGAAAAGGCCGCCCGCGAGGACGAGTGAGGACGAGTAATGCCCGATAACCCGCTTCTCGACAACCTCCGCATCGAGCCGACGCCGGGCGCCACGACGCTCGTGATCTTCGGCGCGACCGGCGATCTCACCCGAAGGAAGCTGCTGCCGGCGCTCCACAGCCTCTCGCGCGGCCAGCGGCTGCCGGCGCGCTTTGCCGTGCTCGGCGTCGGACGCACCGCGCTCAGCGACGAACAGTTCCGCCAGCAATTCGAGGACAGCCTGCGTGAGTTCACGAAAGCCGCGAACGCCAACGACGAAGTGGCCCGTTCGATCCAGGCGCGGATGTTCTACGTCGCCGGCGAAATGAACGACGCGGCGTTGTACGATCGCCTCAAGACGCGCCTCCGCGAGATCGATGGCGATGAGGGCGTGCTCTATTACCTGGCGATTCCGCCATCGGTCTACGGCACGGTGGCCGAGCACCTGGGCGGGGCAGGCCTGGCGGGCAGGCCCGATCACGGCTGGCGCCGCATCATCATCGAGAAGCCGTTCGGGACCGATCTGGCGAGCGCCAAGGCGCTGAACGAACTGCTGCACCGCCACTTCGAGGAAGAGCAGATCTTCCGCATCGATCACTATCTCGGCAAGGAGACCGTGCAGAACCTGATGGTCTTCCGGTTCGGCAACGGCATGTTCGAGCCGATCTGGAACCGCCGCTACATCGATCACATCCAGATCACCGCGGCCGAGACCGTCGGCGTCGAGCGGCGCGCGTCCTATTACGAAGGGGCCGGCGCGCTGCGTGACATGGTGCAGAACCACTTGATGCAGCTGCTCGCGCTCGTGGCCATGGAGCCGCCAACCGAGTTCAGCGCGAGCAGCGTGCGCGACCGGAAGATGGACGCGCTGCTTGCCGTGCAGCCGATTGACGGCGGCAACGCCCGGCCTTCGATCGTGCGCGCGCAGTACGGCGACGGCTGGGTGGACGGCAAGGAGGTGCCCGCCTATCGTGCCGAGCCGGGCGTCGCTGCGGGCTCGATCACCGAGACCTACGTGGCGCTGCGGCTGCAGCTCGACAGCTGGCGCTGGGCCGGCGTCCCGTTCTACCTGCGCACCGGCAAGCGGCTGCCGAAGCGCACCACCGAGATCGCCATCCAGTTCAATCGGCCGCCCCTCGAGATCTTCCGCCGTGCCAGCCCGACGCCGCTGACCCCCAACCTGCTCGTCATCAACGTGCAGCCGGACGAAGGCATCTCGCTCAGGTTCGACGCGAAGATTCCGGGGACGCGCATGCAGGTCGCACCGGTGATGATGAACTTCCGTTACGGCACGACGTTCCCCGGCGAAGTGCCCGAGGCGTACGAGACGCTGCTGCTGGATGCGATGCTCGGGGACGCGACGCTCTTCGCGCGCCACGACTTCGTGGAAGGATCGTGGGCGCTCGTGACGCCCGTCAACGACATCTGGCGCGAGTCGCACGAATCGTCGATCCCGGCCTACGAAGCCGGAGAATGGGGACCGCCCGAAGCGGATGCACTCATCGCGCAGGACGGCCGCCGCTGGAGGACCTTATGACTGTTGCTTCTCCCGCCCGCGCCCACACCGCCACCCTCGTTGTCGTCGGGCCAGTCGGGCGGCTCGAAGAAGCCGAGCAGACCGTCGCCAGTCTCGACGAAGCGGGCAGCGTGCGCAGCGTGCTGATACCGACCGACGGGGCGGCGGCGTCCGGCACGCGCCTCCGGGACGACTTCACGGTTCCCGTCGTGAAGCCGGAGTACCTGAACAACGCCATCGCGGCGCTGCGGCTGTCGAGCCTGCCAACCATCATCTGGTGGCGCGGCGGACAACCGGATCGGCTCGACGGGGTGGCGCCGCTCGCGGATCGCGTGGTGCTCGACGTCGAGGATCCGGCGCCGCTCTGGAGCCGCGCCCCGGCGTTGTTCGAACGTGCGGCAATCACGGACATCCGATGGGCGCGGCTGACGCGCTGGCGCGCCGCCATGGCGCACTTCTTCGACATGCCCGAAGTGCGCACGGCGTCCCCGACGGTGTCGCGCCTCGAGGTGGTCGGCACCGACCGGCCGCAGTGCACGCTGTTTGCGGGCTGGCTCGACGCCTCGCTGCGATGGGAGGGACGCGTGGCCGTCGAGATCGTCGACGCTGATCCGCCGGCTCCCATGAGCGCCGTCAGGGTGACGGGGGCCGGCATCGAGCTCTCGATGCGGCTCCTGGACAACCGCGTCTGCGTCGACACGAGGGCCCGCGTCGAGGCGCACGTGCTCGCATCGCGTGTCGTCTCGCTCGGCGAGGAGGGGCTGGCGGCGTTGCTCTCGCAGGAGCTGCGCATCCGCTCGCGCGACGTCGCGTTCGAACAGGCGCTTCGGTCCACGGCATTTCTCGGCATTTAATGTCCTCGCGGGCGGCCTCTTGCTACCAGGGGGCCATCTTGCGGCAGGTGTCACGATCTTACGAACAGGTTGTCGCCACTTTTGGGCACAGCGCGAGGCGTTACCCCGAAACGAGCCGCGAACCGCGAGCCGCGAACGCGCGTAGCGTGTCGGATTTGCCCTCGCGCGCGGCCTCTTGCCGCCAGGGGGCCATCTTGCGGCAGGTGTCACGATCTTA
>JBOGIX010000832.1:0-6169 GCA_050744685.1 Vicinamibacterales bacterium
GTCAACGCCTGCCAGTGGTCGAGATGCCCCCTGAACCGCACGACTTCTTCCGTGATATCGGATCGACCGGCGAATCGCGCAATCTCCTGCGCAATCAGCGATTCGTCGGCCAGGCCGTCCGCCCTGAGCTCCCTGACACGCTCCGCCAGCCGCACGCGCAGCCCCTCGAGTGCATCGTCGGCGGCGGTCGCTATGCGGTCGAAGAGGTCCTGGAGTTGCTGCCGCCTGGAATCGAGCTCGCCGCGCAGGAAACCGCCTTCACGCACCCGCATCGAGTCGAGCTCCTCGAGCGCTGCCTCGACGGCCCCTTCGATTCGTAATCCGAGGCTCGCCAGCTGCTCCTCGGCCACCGCCGGGTCCTCGGCCTTGTCCCGGATGGCGAGCGCCTGCGGAAAGCGCAGCAGGTCGCCCGGCGTCAACGTGCCCTGGACGTATCCCTGCTCGCGCGCGCGCTGGAGAGCCGCTTCGATCGCCTGCAGGAACGTTTCGTTCAACTCGACTTCGATCGGCGGAGACCGGCGCTGCTGAACCGCGACCATCACCTCGACCCGGCCGCGCGCCACACGCTGCTGCACCAGCGCGCGCATCCTGGGCTCCAGCGCCGGCAGCGAGGGAGGCAGTCGCAGCTGCATGTCGAGGAAGCGATGGTTGACCGAACGAATGGTGACCGTAATCGTGGCCGTCTCGTCATCGCGCGTGAGCGAGGCGAATCCGGTCATGCTCTTGATCATCGTGCTCTCGCCCCGTGTTTGGCCGGCACGCCGGCACTGCCCGACGTTTCCTGCTCCGGCTCACGCTCGAACGCCTGAAGCGCGTACAGTTTCGCGTACACGCTGTCGGGATTGGCCAGCAGCTCGTCGTGACGGCCGATCTCGGCGACGCGACCACGTTCGAGGGCGACGATCATGTCTGCCCGGCGCACCGTCGACAGCCGGTGCGCGATGACGAACGCCGTCCGGTTGCGCATCAGGTTGGCGAGCGCGTCCTGCACGAGTTGCTCGGATTCGGCGTCGAGCGCCGAGGTCGCCTCGTCCAGGATCAGGATCGGCGAGTTCTTCAGCAGCGCACGTGCGATGGCGATTCGCTGGCGTTGGCCGCCGGACAGCTTCTGGCCGCGTTCTCCGATCCGCGTCTGATATCCGAGCGGCTGCTCGAGGATGAACTCGTGCGCATGCGCCGCTCGCGCCGCCGCCTCGATTTCCTGCTCCGTTGCGTTCGGAGATCCGTACGCGATGTTGACGGCGATCGTCTCGTCGAACAGTACCGTGTCCTGCGTGACGATACCGACCTGCGCCCTCAGGGATCGCAGGGTCACGTCACGAACGTCCACGGCGTCGATGAGCACCGCTCCGCCGGTCACGTCGTAGAACCGCGGAATGAGGTTGACGAGCGTCGTCTTTCCCGCGCCGCTCAGGCCGACGACGGCGACCATCTGGCCGGCGGCCACGGTGAACGACACGTCCCGCAGGATGGCGTTGTCCGCATCGTCATAGGCGAAGGCGACGTTGCGGAACTCGACCGCCTGACGGAGCGCGGGCAGCGCGCGGGCGTTCGCGTGTTCTTCCACTTCCGTGTGGCTGTCGAGCATGTGGAAGATCCGCTCGGACGCCGCCATTGCCTGTTGGAGGTTGGCGTTGACGCGGCTCAGCTTCTTGATCGGCGTATACATCATGAACGCCGCGAAAATGAATCCGAGAAAACTGCCCTGCGTCGTCTCGCCGGCGGCAATCCGGCTGCTGCCGTAGAGAATCAAGCCGACGACGGCGATGCCGCCAAGGAACTCCATGAGCGGCGGCAACATGGCAACCGTGCTCGTGATCTTCAGGTTCGTTCGATAGAGCATCGTCGACGCGCGCTGGAAGCGGCGTGCCTCGTGGCCTTCTGCGCCGAAGGCTTTCACGATCCGATGGCCGGTGAACGCTTCCACCGCGATATGCGAGAGATGCTCCAGCTCTTCCTGGCTGCGCCGTGTGCTGCGGCGCACGCGCTGCCCGAGCCTGACGAGCGGATACACGACGATGGGTGCGCCGGTGATGCAGACGAGCGCGAGCTTGGCGTCCCAGTAGAACAGCAGCACGGCGTAGCCAAGCAGCGCGAGCCCTTCGCGGAGCAGATCGCCCATCGTCTCGGACACCGCCTGCTGCACCTGCGAGACGTCGTTGGTGATGCGCGACATCAGCTGCCCCGTGGACCGCCGGCTGAAGAACGCGGCCGACTGATTGAGGATGTGGCCGAACAGCTGATCGCGAAGGTCCCGGACGACGCGCTGGCCGATGTCGGTCATCAGGTAGGCGGAGAAATACGCGCCCAGGCCCTTCGCGAGGTAGGCGGCCAGAATCGCCCCCGACCAGAACGCCAGGTTCTGCATCGGCATGGCGTCCCCGCGATCGGGTTGCAGCCCTTCGTCGATGATCGGTTTGATGAGGTAGGCGACGGCCGCGGAAGCCGCCGCATACAGCAGCATCGCGGCAAACGCGAGCAGGAACCGCGCCTTGTAGCGGCGGGTATATGCGAGCAGTCTGGGAAATGCGCTCAATCGGTGAACCGATACTTCAGCAGTACCCACAGCGCGATGAATCCATCGCGCCACCAGCTGATCTTCTTCCCTTCCTCGAACCCGCGCCCGTCGTAGGTGATGGGCACCTCGTAGACCCGATACTGGTGCTTGAAGATCTTGGCGGTCAGCTCGGGCTCGATGCCGAACCCGTTGGCCTCCAGCGTGAGCGACCGCAGCACCTCGGTCCGCATCACCTTGTAGCAGGTCTCCATGTCCGACAACATCGTGTTGTAGAGGACGTTGGTGACCATGGTGAGGAACCTGTTGCCGGCATAGTGGGTGAACATGAACACCCGGTGCTTGCCGAGGAACCGCGAGCCGTAGACCACGTCGGCGCGCCCTTCACAGATGAACTGGATCAGCTGTGGAAACTCCTCAGGGGAGTATTCGAGGTCCGCGTCCTGAATGACGACGAGATCGCCGGTCACTTCCCGGAAGCCGCGCCGGAGCGCGGCGCCCTTTCCGCCGTTCTGCGACTGGAACACCAGCTTGAAATTCAGTTCTCCGGAGAGGCGCGTCAGGATGCCGCGCGTGCCGTCCTTCGAGCAGTCGTCCACGACGATGAGCTCGATGCGGAGGGGAACGGCGAGCACTCGCCGGATGATCTCCTCGATCGTGGTCTCCTCGTTGTAGCACGGCATCACGACCGAGAGCAGCGGATCGGTCAGCTCGCCACGCAGCCGGGACATCTACGCGTTCACCTTCGTCGAGTATCCCTGCGGATGCCGCTGCCGCCAGCGCCACGCCGTTTCAACGATCGTGAGCACGTCCTCGAACTTCGGCGCCCACCCGAGCTCGCGGCGAATGCGGTCGCTCGAGGCGAAGAGTACGCCGGGGTCTCCTTCACGCCGCGGGCCCGAGGTGTATGGCACCTTCTGTCCCGTCACGCGTTCGACGGCGTCGAGAGTCGCCCGCACCGACGTGGGACGTCCGTTGCCGAGGTTGTAGATGCGCGTCGGCGCGCCGGCAAGGAGCGCATCGAGCGCGAGGAGGTGGGCCGCCGCGAGATCCGTGACGTGCACGTAGTCACGAAGGCACGTGCCGTCCGGCGTGTCGTAGTCCTCGCCGAACAGCTGGAACGAGCCGCGGCCGACGGCCGCGTCGATGGCCTTGGGTATGACGTGCGTTTCGGGGTCGTGGTGTTCGCCAAGGGCGCCGTCGGGGTCCGCTCCGGCAGCGTTGAAGTAGCGCAGGGCGATCGAGCGGAGGCCGTAAGCTCGCTCGTAGTGCGGCAGCGCCCGCTCGATGGCGAGCTTGGTTTCCCCGTAGGTGTTGATCGGCCGCCTGGGGTGGTCCTCGGTGATCGGCGTTTCTTCGGGATTGCCGAACACCGCGGCCGTCGACGAGAACACGAAGTGCCGGGCGCCGGAGGCGACCATCGCTTCGAGCACCGACAGCGTGCCCGCCACGTTGTTCTGGTAGTAACCCGCGGGATCACGCACCGAGTCGCCGACCGACAGGAGCGCCGCGAAGTGCATCACCGCATCAATCCGGTGATCACGGAGCGCCGCCAGCACCCGGGCGTTGTCCCGGATGTCGCCTTTGATCAGCTGCGCGGCGCCGTTCCCGGCGGCGTCGACGGCTTCGGCGTGCCCGGCCAGGAGGTTGTCGTAAACCACGACGCGGTGTCCGGCCTGTACAAGCGCCTTGACGGCGTGGCTGCCAATGTATCCGGCGCCGCCGGTGACGAGAACGTTGCTCATGGCCGGCCCATCGAGAAATAGGAGAAGCCCTGTGCCCGAATCTGTTCCGGGTTGTAGATGTTCCGGCCGTCGAAGATCACCGGGTTTCGCATCAGCTTCCGCATGCGTGCATGATCGGGTTCGCGGAACTCGTTCCACTCGGTGACGATCACGAGCGCGTCGGCGCCGGTGAGCGCGGCGTAGCCGTTCTCCGCATAGGTGATGTCGCTCCCGAAGATGCCGCGCGCGACCTTCATCGCTTCAGGATCGTACGCCTGAACCGTCGCGCCGGCCGCCAGCAGTCCCTTGATGAGCGGCACGGCCGGGGCCTCGCGCATGTCGTCGGTGCGCGGCTTGAACGCCAGCCCCCAGACGGCGATCCGCTTGCCCTTGAGCGAGCCGAAGTGCGCCTTCAGCTTGTCGAGCAGACGCAGCTTCTGCCGGTCGTTGACCGCTTCGACCGCCTGCAGGATCTTGAAATCGTAGTGCTTCGCGCCAGCGAACTGCAGCATCGCCCTGACGTCCTTCGGGAAGCAGCTGCCGCCGTAACCGACGCCGGGAAACAGGAACGACGGGCCGATCCGCCGATCCGACGCGACCGCGCGACGTACCTCATCCACGTTGGCCCCGACGGCCTCGCAGACGTTCGCCACCTCGTTCATGAACGAGATGCGTGTGGCCAGCATGGCGTTCGCCGCATACTTGCACAATTCCGCGCTCTCGCAGTCCATCAGCATGATCGGCGCGCCGGTGCGCGTGAACGGCGCGTAAAGCTCTTTCATCAGCTCGGCGGCGCGTGGATCCTCCGCGCCGATGACCACGCGATCCGGTTTCATGAAGTCATCGATCGCCGCCCCCTGCTTGAGGAACTCGGGGTTGCTCACCACGCTGAACGGATGCGTGGTCTCGCGCCGGACGACGTCCCGGACCTTCGCGGCTGTGCCGACCGGCACCGTGCTCTTGTTGACGATCACCTTGTAGCCGTTCATGGCCCTGGCCACGTCGCGCGCCACGCCCATGACGTGCTGGAGGTCTGCCGAGCCGTCCTCACCCGTGGGCGTGCCGACGGCAATGAAAATGATCTGGGAATTCCGGACGCCGCGTTCGAGTGCGGTCGTGAACGTCAGGCGCTTCTCGGCGCGGTTGCGCCGCACTAGCTCCTCGAGGCCGGGCTCGTAGATTGGGATCCGGCCACGCTGCAGCAGGCGAACCTTCGCCGGGTCCTTGTCGACGCACACCACCTCGTTGCCGTTTTCCGCGAAACACGCACCGGCGACCAGGCCGACATACCCGCTCCCTACGACCGCAATTTTCATCCGAGACGTCCCTCAGCTGGATACAAACCTTCAAGGCTAGCACAGCCGCAAAAACACTGTCAATCTATTGAAGAGTAAGGAGTTGTGCTCTTTGTCCCGTGGTACGATGCCGCGGGCGTGCGCATCCTGATGGATTATCGGCCGGCGCTCCGCGAGCGTACCGGTGTCGGGCAGTATGTGCACGAGCTGGCATCCGCCCTCGGGCGGCAGTTGACGAGCACCGACTCGCTGACGCTCTTCTCCAGTTCCTGGAAGGATCGCCTGCCCTCCGGCGTGGTACGCGGGGCGACCACGGTCGATTTGCGCCTGCCGGTCACCGCGCTGAATGCCGCCTGGCACCGGCTGGGGTGGCCGCCCATCGAGCGCCTGGCTGGTCCCGTCGACATTGCACATTCGTCGCATCCCCTGCTGATGCCGGCGCGCGCGGCCGCGCAGGTCGTCTCGATCTACGACCTCGATTTTCTCGATCATCCGGAGCGGACGCGTGCTGAGATACGGCGCGATTACCCCGCGCTCGCCGGCGACCATGCCCGCCGTGCCGCGCTCGTCGTCGTCATCTCGGCGCACACGGCGCAGCAGGTGGAAGCGCGCCTCGGCGTCGGTCGCGACCGGAT
>JBOGIX010000833.1:0-3595 GCA_050744685.1 Vicinamibacterales bacterium
GAACAGCGATCGGGACTCGCTGGCCTACTCGAAACTGGAGGCGGCCGAAATCGCCAACGGACGCGGCCAGCACGATCGCGCGATCGCGCTCTACGAAGAGGCGATCGCGCTCGCCGGCGAGAACGCCGAGCTCGCCTGGGACGCCAATGCGGGCCTCGGTGCGGTGCACGCCAGGCTCGGCGCGCCCGGTAAAGCCGGCCGCTTCTTCGAACGGTGCCTGCAGCTGATCGACGCCGCACGTGCAGGCCTCTCGCGCAGCGACTACAAGCTCACCTTCTTCTCGCGCCTGATCCGTTTCTATCAGACCTACGTGGACATGCTGATCGCCAGCGGCGACGAGTTCCGCGCGCTGCAGGTTGCCGAATCGAGCCGGGCGCTGCTGCTGTCGGAGCGGCTCCAACTCGAACGGGAACGAGGTGCAGGCCTGACGAGGGCATCCCTGCAGCAGGCCGCGAAGAGGATGAACGTGGTCTTCCTGTCGTACTGGCTCGCGCCCAAACGATCGTTCGTGTGGGTCGTCGACGGGCGGTCGTTCACGACGATCGAGCTCCCGCGGAAGGAGCGGATCGACGCGCTGGTCGGCGCCTACCGCTCGTTCATCGACACCAGCCTCCGCGATCCCGCAGCCGCCGATTTTGCGGCGGCCCGCGAGTTGTACGACATCCTCATCGCTCCCACGCGCTCCCTCGTTCCGCGAGGCGCTCACATCGTCATCGTCCCCGACGGTTCGATGCACGCGCTCAACGTGGAGACGCTGCCGCTGCCTGGAGCGACCCCGCGTTACCTGATCGAGGACCTGACCGTGTCGGTAGCGCCGGCGCTCGCGCTGACGATCGCGTCGGCGCCGCCTCGCCTCACCGACGCGTCGGCGGTCCTGCTGATCGGTGACGCCGAAGCAGCCGGACCGGACTTTCCTCGCCTGCAGGAGGCGGGCCGGGAGATCGAGGCGATCCGCCGGCGGTTCGGCGAGGGGCGCGCGACCGTCATCCGCGGCGCGAACGCGACGCCGGCCGCGTACGAGGCGTCGAGCCCCGAACGGTTCGCGATCATCCACTTCGCCGCGCACGCCACGGCGAATCGCGCCAGCCCGCTCGATTCATCGGTCGTGCTCTCGCCTCAGGGGAACCGCTACATGCTGTCGGCGCGCGCCGTGCTGGAGCATCCGCTTCGCGCCGAGCTCGTCACGCTCTCCGCCTGCCGCAGCGCCGGGGCGACCGTCTACGGCGGCGAAGGCATCGTCGGCTTCGTGTGGGCGTTCCTGCAGACGGGCGCGAAGAGCGTGGTCGCGGGGTTGTGGGACGTCACCGATCGCTCGACGTCCCGCATGATGGACACCATGTACGCCGGGCTCCATGCGGGCGCGATGCCGGCGACGGCGTTGCGCGACGCCAAGCTGGCGCTGATACGAGACGGCGGCAGCTTTGCGCATCCGTACTACTGGGGTCCGTTTCAGCTCTATATCGGCGGCGGTGCCGCTCGACGGCCCGATCGCGGGACGTAACCGGCACCAGCTGACAGGCGCGAGATCAGCGTCACGCGGCACACTTCCGGCTGAAGACCGTGTGAATTGATCGCCTGTGCCAATCGCGTGGCTTCCGCCTTCGCGCGGAGCGCTTCGGCGGACCGCCGTAGCCTTGGCGAAGGCTGGTCCGGCGGAAGATCGTACCCGCGCCGCGACACTTCCGGCTAGCCGGAAGGCACGGGTGATTCATTCATGCGCTGAGATCTCAAACGGAGTCACCCGTGTGGGTCGCTTCCGCGACGGCCGCTGCGTGTCATACGCCGGCGCTCGGCGTGATGCCTCCGGCGTCCACCGGGGGCGGCCAGCATCTGGCGCACCGGTTCCAGGAGTTCACCTGGGTGAACCGGCTTCCGCACGTATCTCGCGCCGCTCCGCGCGGCTTCTGATTCGAGCACGACGTCGGCAAAGCCGGTGATCACGATCGCCTGGACGTTCGGCGGACGGCTGATCACGAGCTGAAGACCGTTGAAGGCATCGAGCCTGATGTCGGTGATCAGCAGGTCGAGCGCGGACGTGCGCAGCCTCGTGCGCGCTTCTTCGAACGTGCCCACGCCCGTGCAATCAAATCCCGCGTCGTGCAGGAACTCCGAGAGTCCGAGTCGCGTCGCAGGGTCGTCGTCCACAATCAGCAGTTTCTTCATGTGATTCGACGATCTCCGATGGCCGGCGAGGCGATCCGCGGTCCGGCTCCCGCCGCGCGGAGCCGGACCGCAGTCAGCCTTGGCCGGTCAGTGTCTAACCGATCGCCGCAAGGATCTGGTTGAGCAGCCGCGCCAGCCCGGACGGGTCGTTCAGCAGGTTGGCCACGGCGCACAGCAGGTTGCCGAGCAGGTTCCCGGGACCCGATTCGGCGGTGATGTCGAGGACGATGCGGCTGAGATTCACCTGGAGGCCGAGCAGATCGAGCGACAGCGGCCCCAGGTCGAGGTGCAGGATCTCGCACGTGGCCTGCGTGACGACTGCCGGCAGACTGATGGTGCGCACGATGCTGGTCGTGACGCCGGTTGCCGTGTTGGTGAGGGTGCCGGTCAACGTGCCGACGGCGGTCAACTCCCCGCCGCGCGCGGCGAATCGCTGGAGTTCGAAGATTCCGGTGAACGTGCCGCCGCTGGCCGTGCCGACGACCGGGATCGACATGCCGTCGGATGGGGCCTGTGCGGCGGCGGTTGCCGGAACGGCAACGGATGCAGCCAGCAGGATCAACGCCAGGGCGATGCGCTTCATGTGTGTCTCCTTCATTCAGTGGTTGTTCGTGTCAGTAGTTGTTCCTGTCAGTGGTTGTTCCTGTCTGCCTCCCACCATAGCGGCGCCATCATGGAGCGCGGGCTCACCTCTCATGGCCATTCCTCCGATCGCTTGGCGGAAACGCGCGCGCGTATGGGGATGCGTCGGCCGTCCAGCTGCGCTGACGCAGCTCGGACGGCGGGAACCCGTATTGATGACGGAAGTCGCGCGAGAAATGACTGGGGTCGTTCAGGCCCACGCACGCCATCACCTGCTTGACACTGAGGAACGTACGCTCGAGCAGCAGGCGGGCGCGGGCGAGCCGCAGCTCGTGCAGGTAGCGCGCGGGCGAGGTGCCAGTCTGTTCCTTGAACAATCGCGCCAGCTGCGATCGCGACAGGTTGACCATGACGGCCAGTTCGACGAGCGACAGCGGCCTGTCCAGCGCTTCGTCCATGACGGCAATGGTGCGGGCGACTCTCGGGTCCATGCAGCGTTGGCTCCTCCGCCGCCCGTGGCTACAATTGCGCTGCCAGGAACACCTGACCGCTCAAGCATAAAATGCATGAGCGGTCAGGCATGCGGTTCCGCGCCATGTGGAAGGGCGTGCGGCCATGCGCCTTATCGCCGCGCTCCCCCCCCTGATACCGCCGGGCTCGCCGTTGGGCAGCCGCATGCCACAATGTGCCTATGCGCTCAAGCATGAAGGGAGAAGACGACGTACTGGTGGAGGCGCGGCGCCGGTGCCTGGTGTGCGAGTTCACCGAGGAGGTGACGGAACCGGCGGAGACCGACGCCATCGGCCCCGAGTGCCACCGCTGTCACGCGCCCACCGAACGGATCGAGATC
>JBOGIX010000834.1:0-4833 GCA_050744685.1 Vicinamibacterales bacterium
CCGTCCCGGGCAGGAGCCGACTCTTCCGCGCCGTGGCAGCACGGGAACCAAGGCAAGACTCCGTGCCGGCGCGTTCGAGCGCATGACCATCGAACCGAGCCCCCGGTACCGAGTACCGAATCCCCGAGTACCGAACCCCTGACGTTGACCGGCCAACCAACGGCCGCTATAGTCCCTCCGGCGCAGACACCGATCGTCTGCGCGCCCCGCCCGGTGGCGTTAGGAGGGTCCGATGATCGACGGGATGCCCTTCCGATTCTTCTCCCTGCTGCTGCTCGTCTCGTTGTTGCTTGCGCCGCGTGAGGCGCACGCGCAATTTGGCAGCGCCATTCAAGGAACGATCACCGACAGCCAGGATGCGGTCGTGCCCGGCGCGACCGTACGCGTCACCAACACGACCACCGGCGTGGTCCGCGACGCCACCACGACAGCCGACGGTGTGTATCGAGTGCTGTCGCTTGGTCCTGGCGCCTATCGTGTGGAGGTCGAGAAGGCCGGCTTCATCAAGGCGCAGCGAGAGAGCGTGAACCTCGGCATCAGCGAAACCTTGCGGCTCGACTTCGCGCTGGAGCTGTCGGGGGTCAGTGAGAGCGTCACCGTCGCGACGACAGCGCCGCTCGTCGAGACCGAGCAGGGCAGGGTGTCGGGACGTGTCGATCGAATCCAGCTGCAGGAGATGCCGCTCAGCGGCCGGAACCTCTACAACCTGATCGCGCTGCAGCCGGGCGTGACCGGCCGCGGCGTCTCGGCATCGATCAGCGGCGGCGGCGGGGCGGATGATTCCTTCGCCGGCGAGTCGGCGCCGCGCATCAACGCGAGCGGGCAGCGCGACGAGGCCAACTCGTTCACGGTGGACGACACGAGCACGAACGGCGTGGCCCGCGGCGGCATCACGAACCTCACGCCGAATACCGAGTCGGTCGAAGAGGTGCGCGTGGTCGCCAACAACTTTTCCGCCGTCGACGGCCGCAACACCGGCGCGCAGATCCAGGTGATCACGAAGGCAGGGACGAACCAGTTCCGCGGCAGCGCCTCCTACTACTTCCAGAGCGACCAGCTCTCGGCGCGCAATGTGTTCGAGACCCGGGTGCCGGAGTTCAGCAAAAACCAGTTCGGCTACAGCCTCGGCGGCCCGATCGTGCGCAACCGCATCTTCTTTTTCACATCGTACGAAGGACTTCGGCAGTCGGGCGCCCGCGGATCCAACTTCACGGTAGAGACGCCGGCGTTCCGTGATTTCGTGCAACAGACCCGGCCCGGCAGCATTGCCGCCCGCCTGCTTCGGGATTTCGCGCCAGCCGCCGATCCCACCTCGAACTTCCGCGACCTCGGGAGCCCTGCCCCCGGGGCAAATGTCATCGGTCCGGCCGATGGCATCATGGACGTCGGATCGGTGCTGTTCGTGCCGGAAGGGTGGCGGCGCGGCAATCAGTTCAGCGCCCGTGCAGACTACGAGCTCCGGCCGGGCCGGGACCGCCTCTATGGCCAGTTCTACCGCACCAATTCGTACGCCGTGACCGGGGGCATCCGGCCCGCGTTCAACCGTCCCACGCCGAACACGACGCACTTCGGCAACATCAACTACACGCACACGTTCAGCACGAGCAAGCTGACCGAACTCCGCGCCGGCGTGATGCGGCTCGTCGGCTTGCCCGACGTCCCGCGCCATCTCGAGATTCCCGCGATCAACATCACCGGCGCCACGGGCTTCGGCCAGGCGGGCTACCCGAACGGCTGGTGGCAGACCAACTGGCATTTCAAGGACATCTTCACCTGGGTGGCCTCGTCGCACATGCTCAAGCTGGGCGGCGAGCTGCGTCAGATGTATGGCTCGGCGACCAACACCACGAACTACATTCCTGCCTACTCGTTCTCGAGCCTGCTCAACTTCGCAGATGACGAAGCGCTGCAGATGAACCGCTACGTGGACCCGCGATCCGGGGAGCCCGTGACCGCCTATTCCGAGCTCACGCAGACCGAATGGGCCATCTTCATCAACGACGACTGGAAGGTGACGCGCAATCTGACCATCAATGCGGGCGTGCGCTACGAGAACTACGGCACGTTCAAGGACAGCGACGACACGCTGCGCAACATCGTCTTTGGCAACGGCTCGACGTTCGCGGAGCGGCTCGCCTCGGCACGCGTTGATTTCGTCGACCAGTTCTATCCGACCGACCACAACAACGTCGGCCCGCGTCTCGGGTTCGCCTGGGATCCGACAGGTAATGGGCACACGGCGGTGCGGGGCGGTTACGGCCTCGCCTACGACCGTTTGATGAACCTGCCCGCGGAAAACTACCGTCACAGCCCGCCGCTCCGGGCCTCAGTGGTGCTCGGCCAGTTCTTCGGCACACCGCAGTTCACGTACAGCCTTGGTGATCCGAGCCGTCCCTATCTCGGATATCCGGTCGATCCCGCGCTGCGCGTCGGCCTCGACTCGCGCAACGGCGTGATTGGCGCCCGCGTGAACCTGACCACCGTCGATCCGAGCCTGAAGACTCCGTACGTGCACAACTGGTTCGTCGGCGTGCAGAGGGAGCTCGTGATGGGCATCGTGGCCGACGCCAACTACACGGGCTCGGCCGGTCGTAATCTTCACAACGCCTATAACGTGAACCGGTATGTCGGCGATCTCCTCGACGGCCGCTTCGATGGCTACAACCCGAGCTTCGGCTCCATCAACATGGTGACCTCTACCTCGCGCTCGGATTATCACGGCGGCACGCTGCAGCTGAAGCGGAACTTCCGGAACGGATTCATGCTGCAGGGGGCGTATACCTTCGGCAAGGCGATGGACGATGCCGACCTCGCGGTGGGCACGACCGCGTTCCAGGACGCTGCCAACATCGGCGGCGAGTGGGCGCTCGCCGGGTACGACGTCGCACACAAGCTGGCGCTCGTCGGGCTGTGGGAGCTGCCGTTCTTCAGGACTGCGAGCGGCCTGACGCGCACCATGCTCGGCGGCTGGCAGCTGGCCGGCTCGGCGATCTTCCAGACGGGATCGCCGATCAACGTCACCAACAACGCCGCGTTCCCGCGCGGCGACTTCAACGCGGACGGCAACGGCGGCGATCGTCCGAACGCGCCTGCATCCAGCGTGAAACAGGATGGATGGAGCCAGGCCGAGTACCTCGCCGGCATCTTCCAGGCCTCCGACTTCCCGGCGCCCGCGGCCGGTCAGAATGGAAACCTCGTCCGCAACGCCTTCCGCGGTCCCGGCTATGCCGATGTCAGCCTCTCGCTGTCGAAGAAGTTCGAGATCAGATCGCGGGTGTCGGCCGAGCTGCGGCTCGATGCGTTCAACGCGTTCAATCGCGTCAACCTCTCGGACCCCAACATGGACTTGAGCAGTACGAACTTCGGGCGGTCAACGTCGCAGCTCGCGCCGCGAATGTTCCAGACGGGCGTGCGGCTGCGGTTCTGAAGGGGGCGGGTCAGTCCCTGCACGCTGAGCGAATGGCGGTGACCCCCCGGAAGGTCAACGCTCACTGCCCGGGCTTGCGGCCCTTCCTGGGCTTCTCCCGCATCCGGGCGATGGCCCGTTCGCGCGTCGGTCGCGATCCTTTCTCCGACAGCTCGGCGCGGAGCCGCCTGGCGGCCTCCGTCAGTTCACGGAGGCGGGCGTGAATCGCCGCTTCTGTTCCGTCCTTGTGGCCCACAGTTCACACTTCCGGGAAGATTCGGGCCGGATTGGGCCGGCCGGTAGGTATCGAAGCAGGATCGAGGCCACAGGCCGCGAGGACCTGCGCAGAACGGCGTGGAAATCCGGCCAAATCCGGGTAGGATTCGGCATGCGCATACCCTCGTGGTTTCTCCGACGCTCCGCCGCGCTCGTCGTCCTGGCGGCCATCGTTTCGATCGCGCTGCCCACGGCCGGCGCCGACAAGCGGATCGTACTTATCGCCGGCAAACCCAGCCACCCGCCCGGGATGCACGAGTTCAGGGCCGGCTGCCTGCTGTTTCAGAAAGCGCTAGCCGGCGTGTCCGGCGTAACGGTCCAGGTGTACGACGGTGGCTGGCCGTCGAAAATGGTGGACGGCGCGCGTGTCGACGACAACGCAGCATTCGACGGCGCCGACGCGGTGCTCGTCTATGCCGACGGCGGCCGCGGGCATCCGGCCATTCAGGGCCAGCGCCTCGAGGTGATCGACTCGCTCGCCGCAAAAGGGGTCGGTCTCGGTTTCGCGCACTACGGCGTCGAGGTGCCGACCGGCGGGCCCGCCGAGGCCATGCATCGCTGGATTGGCGGCTTCTACGAGGACAAGTACTCGGTCAACCCGATGTGGACGCCTCGGTTCGACAAGCTGCCGCAGCATCCGGTCACGAGGGGCGTGGGCCCGTTCGCGACCCACGACGAGTGGTACTTCAACATGCGCTGGGCCACCGACCCGGCGATCAAGGCGCGCGTCACGCCGATTCTCGTCGATACGCCGAGTGACGACGTGCGCGACGGCCCGTATGTGCATCCCAAGGGTCCGTACGAGCACGTCGTTGCCGATGGGGGCAAGGCCGAAACGATGATGTGGGTGATGGAGCGCGGGAACGGCGGCCGCGGATTCGGCTTCACCGGCGGCCATACCCACGCCCACTGGGGTGATCCGAACCAGCGCAGGATCATGCTGAACGCGCTGCTCTGGATCGCGAAAGTGGACGTGCCGTCGCAGGGTGTTGTCGATACGATCACCGCAGCGGACCTGACGCAGAACCTGGACGACAAGAAGAAGTGAGCGGGCGCGTTCAGCCGCCGCGCGCGCATGTTCTGAGGAGAGTGCGGCTGCGCCGCACCCGTTCGCGGGGCCCCGCCCACGACTCGTTGGGGGCACTGGGCCG
>JBOGIX010000835.1:0-9630 GCA_050744685.1 Vicinamibacterales bacterium
CTATCGGGCCGCCCGTGCGGAGGATTGAGCCACGCTTGCGGCCGCGCGCGAGGAGAGACAGCGAAAGGCGCGGCAAGGTGTACATGACTACTTCGATCAGACCGCCCGCGAGTCAGCGAAAGTGGCCGCAAGGTGTACATGACTGCCCCTAGCGGGCCGCCCGCGAGGACAAACAAAGCCATGCATCAGGATCAGCTGCTCCAGGAGATCCGCGACAAGCTCGATCATCCCGCCACGCCACGCGAAATGCTGCAGCGGCTGAAGATCCCGCGTGAGCAGCGGGCAACTTTCAAGCGGCTGCTGCAGCGGCTCGTGTCGGACGGCGCGCTCGTGCAGACGCGCGGCAACCGCTTCGGCGTGCCCGACCGGATGAACCTGGTGGTCGGCAAGATCACCACCAATCCGCGCGGGTTCGGCTTTGTCGTGCCCGACCGTCCGCTCGAAGACGTGTCGGGCGATATTTACATCGCCGGCAGCAACCTCAATCAGGCCATGCACGGCGATCGGGTGGTCGCGCGGATCGAGCGCGTCACCGATCGCGGCGCCGAAGGGCGCATCGTCCGGATCCTGGAGCGCGGCGCGAGCAACACGGTCGGCCGGTTCGATCTGGACGACTCCGGGATGGGGTTCGTAGTGCCCTTCGATCGGCGTCTGATCATGGACGTGCAGATCCCCGCGGGCGACAACAAAGGGGCCGAGCCCGGCGACATGGTCACGGTGGAAATCACACGCTGGCCGACGGCCACGCGGCCGCCGCTCGGGCGTGTCACCGAAGTGCTCGGCGGCATCGACGAACCGGGCGTCGACACCGAGATCATCCTCCGGAAATACGGCATCATCGCCGAGCATGGCGACGCCGCCGTCGAGGAGGCCAGGCGGCTGGGGACCACGGTCAAGGAGAAGGACCTGAAAGCGCGCACGGATTTCCGTCCCCTCGTGACCGTGACCATCGACGGCGAGCACGCCCGCGATTTCGACGATGCCATCACGCTCGACCGGCTCGAGAACGGCCACTACTGGCTCGGTGTGCACATCGCCGACGTGGCCCATTACGTGCCGCAGGGCAGCGCCCTGGACGAAGAGGCATACGATCGTGCGACGTCGGTGTATTTTCCCGAACGCGCCGTGCACATGTTCCCATCGGAGCTCGCGACCGGCCTGTGCAGCCTGAACCCGAACGTCGACCGCCTGGTGCAGTCCTGCCTCATGGAGATCGATAAGAAGGGCGCGGTGGTCCGGTACGAACTGCACGACGGCGTGATCCACAGCAACGCGCGCATGACCTATACGGAGGTGAACGCGATCCTGACGGATCGGGACGCCGAGGTGATGGCGCGATACGCAGACCTCGTGCCCCTGTTCGAGCGGATGCGCGAGCTGTTCGAGATTCTGAACAAGCGCCGGCATCGGCGCGGGTCGATCGACTTCGACCTGAAGGAGCCCGAGATCATCCTGGACGACGAAGGCATGGTCGAGGCGATCATTGCGCTCGAGCGGAACGTCGCACACAGGCTGATCGAGGAGTTCATGCTCGTAACCAACGAGACCGTGGCGCAGCACCTGGACGATCACAACGTGCCCAGCCTGTTCCGCATCCACGAGGACCCGGATCCGCTGAAGGTGGACGAGTTCGAGGACTTCGTCGGTACGCTCGGGTACAGCCTGAACGCGCCGGCCGACGCGGTGAAGCCGCGGCACTTCCAGAAGCTGGTCGAGAAGATGCGCGGCACGCCCGAAGAGAAGCCGATCGCGTTCCTGATGCTGCGCACGATGCAGAAGGCGCGCTACGATCCCCAGAATCTCGGACACTTCGGGCTCGCGGCCAAGAGCTACGCGCATTTCACCTCGCCGATCCGCCGCTATCCGGATCTGGTCGTGCATCGCACGCTGCGCGCGGCCCGCCACGACGAGATCGACCACATGCGGGAGGATCTCGAGGACGACCTGCCGGAGATGGCCCGGCACACCTCCGATCGCGAGCGGCGTGCGGCCGATGCGGAGCGGGAGCTGGTGCAGTGGAAGAAGGTCCGGTTCATGGCCGACAAGGTCGGCGACGAGTTCGACGGCTACGTGACCGGGGTCAGCGCGTTCGGGCTGTTCATCGAGCTGGTCGAGCACTTCGTCGAGGGGCTGGTGCACATTTCGACGATGGCGGACGATTATTATCGGTTCGTCGAGCGGGCGCACATCCTGCGGGGCGAGAATACAGGCAAGGAATACCGGCTCGGCGACCGTGTCTCGGTGCAGGTGGTGAAGGTCGACATGGAACGGCGGCAGGTCGATCTCGGGCTGGTGGACATCCTCGAGGCCGTCCGCGCGTCGGAGCAGAATCGGGGGCCCCGGCGCAGCGCCGCCGCACCGAAGCGGCAGAAGCTGGCGCAGCCGGCGTCCGGGCAGGGATGGGTGGCGGTCAGGGGCGGGAAAGAGAAGCCATCGAAGGATCGAAAACGGAAACAGCGGCCGGGCAGGCGCGAGCGCGCCGTGCGAAAGGGTCGGTGAGCCACACATGAAGAATGTGCTCGGCGGTGAAATCACACTGAATGACCTGTTCCTCGACCGCATGCGGCAGACGATCGACCCGCCGGCCGACGCCGTGGCGCAGTCACTGGTCGAACGCGGCAGCCACCGGCTGGTCGGCGATCTGATGCGGAGCCGCCAGATGTGGGACGCCGACGGCGAGCCTTCGCGGCTGCTGCCGGAAGACGTGCGGGCCTACATGAAGGCGGCGAGCACGCTGCCGCCGTGGCGCGACGTTGCCAGAATCAAAGAAGCGGAGGCCTTCTTCCTCCAATACGGCCTGGCGTCCGCCACACTGCTCGCCTGTGCCAGCCTGCCGCAGTGCTACGTCATGAAGTACGGCACCGAGGTGCTCGCCTACACGAAGTTCCTGCAGGTCAATCCGACGCGCCGTATCCGCGAGACCGCGCAGATGGTCATGGACGTGATGTGCCCCGGCGGCCTCGAGCCCGGCGGCCGCGGCGTGCGTGCGACGATGAAAGTGCGGGTGATGCACGCGATCGTGCGGCACATGATCGACAACGATCCTCGCGCGATCGCCAATCCGTCCGACCCGGCGCAGCGGGCGAAGTTCGGACGGCCGATCAACCAGGAGGACATGGTCTACACGCTGCTGACGTTCTCCTACGTGGTCGTCGAGGGGTTTGGCAGCATGGGCTACCGGATGACCGAGGCGCAGCGCGAAGGCTACATCCACTGCTGGAACGTCGTCGGATCGCTGATGGGGATCCGCGAAGAGCTGCTGCCGGCGACCTGCGCCGACGCGCACGAGCTGTTCGAGGCGATTCGGAAGCGCCAGCATGGACGATCGGACGCCGGGCAGAAGTTGACGGCGGCACTGCTCAGGGCCTTGCAGGAGGCCATCCCCGGAGAGCATCACGACCCGCTGCCCGCCGCGCTGACGCGGCGCCTCGTCGGCAACGAGACGGCGGACGCGCTCGGAGTCGCGCGCGCCATAGGGTTCACGCGTTTCCGGCTCGACCTGCTGCTCGCCGCATGGGCGCTCGGTGCCGGGCTACTACGCCGGTTCTACAAGGATCGGCCGTTCCGCTTCGCCTCCGAGAAGCTGCACAAGGCGATCCTCGTGCGCATGGGGGGCATGGACGGCGTGCCGTTCGAGGTGCCATCAGAGTTCGTGCAGCAATGGTTTCCCGAAGGCCAGCCGGCGGCCAGCGTGACGCCGATGCGGACGTAACGTGCCGCAGTTCAGCGCTCCTGCAGGCCTGTTGGCGGCGTGCCTTCTGTGTACGTCCCTTGTGCCTCGGACGGCGCGCGCCTCTGCGCCGCAGGCCGGGATCGCGGGAACGGTGCGCGACGCGTCGGGCGCCGTCCTGCCCGGCGCCACGGTCAGCGCGACGTCCGTTGACGGCGGGCCGCCGGTGGTCGCAACCACTGGCGCTGACGGCCGCTATGCGCTCGACATAACGTCCGGCGTCTACCGCCTCACGATCGACCTCGACGGCTTCGGCTCGTTCACGACCGACGTGACGGTGGCGGCGACGCCGGTCAGTCAGGATGCCGTGCTGACGCTCCCTGTTTATGCCGACACGGTGGTGGTCACGGGAACGCGTGCGCCGGAAGCGCTGCGCTCCGCGCCCGTCGCCATGACCGTGGTTCGCACCCCCGAGATCGAGACCACGCCCGCGGCGCACTACGGCGAGCTCCTGCGATCAACGCCGGGGGTGAACACCATCGAGCTGAGCGCACGAGACATCCAGATCTCGACGCGCACCGCCACCGGCCGCAATGCGCGCACCACGCTCGCGCTGCTCGACGGCCGGACGATGTATCAGGATTACTTCGGGATGGTGTTGTGGGACCTGCTGCCGGTGTCGTTCGACGAGGTCAAGCAGGTGGAAGTGCTCCGGGGGCCGGGCTCGGCGCTGTGGGGCGCCAACGCGCTGACCGGCGTGATCAACATCCTGACGAAGTCGCCCAGGGAGATGGCGGGGACGCGGGCGCGGGCCGCGCTCGGATCGCGCGGCGTGCGCGAGGCCGGCCTGGTGCACGCGGGCGTGCGGGGGCGCGTCGGCTACAAGGTGAGCGGCTCGTATTTCTCTCAGGATGCGTGGGAACGCCCCACGTCGCTGCCGGGCGGTATCCCCCTGCCGCCGTATCGAAGCGAGGGCACGGAACAGTTCAAGGCGGATGCCCGCCTGGACGTGGAGGGCAGTCACGACAGGAACTGGCGCTTCGACGGCGGGTTTGCCAGCAGCAGCGGGGTGATCCTGGTGGCCGTGGGGCCGTACGACGCGCGCGAGCTGCGGCAAGGCTACGCCAGCGCGGAGTACAGCCAGGGCAGCCGTTCCCTGTCGGCATTCTTCACCGCGCACGGATCCAGATATGCGAGCCTGCTCGGACCGGACGCCTCCGACATCTCCAGCCAGTTCCTGCAGCTCGAGGCGAAGGACGCGAAGACGATCGGCGGCCGCCATCTGCTCGTCTACGGCGGGAGCTTCAAGCACTCGCATTTCGACTTGAGCTTCGTCCCCGACGTGCACCGGCGCGAGGAGGCCGGTGCGTTCGTCACCGACGACATCGTCCTGAACGACCGCGTGCGCCTGGCGGGAGGCGTGCGGATCGACTGGTTCAACACGTTCGGCGCGTTCGCGTCGCCGCGCGTCGGCGTGCGGTTCGATGTGCGGCCCGGGCACACGGTTCGCGCCACCTACAATCGCGCCTACGTGGCGCCGTCGCTCGTCGAGAATTTCTCGGAGTTCCCGAGCGCCATCGAGATCCCGCTGCCGACCGGTCCGTTCGCGCTGCCCACAGTGATCCTGGGTGACGCCAATCTGAGTCCGCAGACGATCGACGCGTTCGAGGTGGGTTACAACGGCGCCGTCGGGAGCGTAAGCGTGAGCCTGTCGTGGTATCGCAATGCCACCGAGGGGCTCATTCAGCTGCCGGTGACCGAGTTCTACACGTCGGCCGCGCCGCCGCCGTCCTGGCCGCTGCCGCGGGAAGTCGTCGACGCGCTCGGCCTGCCGAAGACGTTCCGGTTCAGCAGTGTCGGCAATCTCGACGAGTCGGGGTTCGAGCTGAGTGTGGATGCGCCCCTGCAGCGCGGGGTCTCGATCGGCGCGACCTACTCGCTGCAGACCGAGCCGGAGGTCGAGGCGGTCATGGGGGCTGCCGTTCCCGTCAACCTGCCGCCGCGGCACCGCACGAGTGCCCGGCTGCACGTCGATCGCGATCGCTTCCTGGGCTCTGCCGCGGCCACGTTCACCGATCGTGCGTTCTGGACCGACGTGCTGGCGTTCCAGGGCTGGACGCCGTCGTTCTGGCTGCTCGATGCCTCGGCTGGCGTCCGCTTCAAGGACGGCCGGGTCACGTGGCTCGTCAAGGGCAGCAACCTGGCCGATCGCCGCGTGCAGCACCACATCTTTGGCGACGTGATCCGCCGACGCGTGACCACCGAGCTCCGCATTACCCTGAAGGACTGAGTATGGTGCAGGTCGACATTCCGTTCTCGTTCGGCGTCGGCGCGCTGATGGCGACGGCGGTGGAGCATGGACTGCGCTCCGAGCGGCGCGCCTATTTCTACCAGCTCGGGCTCGCGGCCAACCTGGTGATGCAGACGCTCTGCGTGCTGTGGCTGCCGCTCTACCTCCTCGTCAGCCATTTCGGGTTCCAGACGTCGCACATGTGGTGGCACGGCGACGCGCTGACGGATCACACGCTCCTCCTGCCGATTTTCATCGTCGTCTATTTTGCTGCGAGTATTGCCGGCTATCACACGGGCGCGCGGCTCGTGGAGGCCGGGCGTTCGCAGGCGGCGCGCGCGATCTTCGTCGGCTCGTGCGTGTTCTTCGCCGGCTGGATGGCGCTGCAGCCGGCGCGCACGCTGAAGCTGGGGACCTACCGCGAGTGGGTCGAGGGACGGGCGGTGTGGATGTGGCAGGATGGCGGGTTCATGACCCTGCTGGGCGTGGCGTTCGTGCTGTTTGTCGCGGCGCAGTGGGGGTTCTACCGCGCGCTGGCCAGCCTCGCGAGTCAGGCGGGGGTGAGGTCCGTCGTTTGACGGCCAGCGGAGACAGTTGCCGGTTTCCAGTGCCCAGTTTCCAGTCTTCTTCTACTGGTTACCAGTCGAGAACACCGGTAACTGGGGACTGGGCACTGGAAACTACTTGTGGTGCAGGACCGGCAGGCCGACGCGGCGGAGAAGCGTCTCGAACCGGGCATCCTCGCGCAGGCTGTCGAAGCGGTGATCGACGGCCATGAACGAGATCTGGTCGTCGTGCTCGTCGAGAGCTTTCTCCAGGTAGTCGAATGCGCGCGTCTTGTGACCGAGCTCGCCGCACACCATCCCCAGCCACACCGGCGAGCAGTGGCCGCCGTTGACGAGCTCCAGCAGCAGCTGTTCGGCATCCATCGACCGGCCGCCGCGCGCATACCACATCGCGAGCAGCGCCACGAAGAAGGGGGCGCGCCGAACGAGCTGGACGCCTTTCTCCTGCACCGCGATCGCTTCTTCGATCCGTCCCTGCCCGGCCAGCGTGCTGCTCAAGTACCAGTAGGCGCCATCGAGGTTCGGATCGAGGGCCATCAGCTCGCGCATCTGCCGCTCGGCGCGTTCGAACTGGCGCGCGCAGATGTGGATGTGGCACACGATGAACGGCATGATCAGCCAGAGCGGATCGATCTGTCGGGCACGCTCGGCGTGCGCCAGTGATTCGTCGAAACGCCCGAACCCGCAGAGCAGCATCGAATAATAGCCATACGCCGGCGCATGGCTCGGGGCGATCTCGATCGCCCGGAGGAAGTCCGCTTCGGCGGTGGCGATATCGATGGCAAACAGGGTCTTCGTCCAGCCGAGCGCGGTGTGCGCTTCTGCCAGCGTGGGGTCGAGCTCGACGGCGCAGCCCGCCGCGACCATGGCGGCCTGACTCGCGACCGGCGCCGGCAGGCAGGTCGTGTAGCCGAGCGCGTTGCACGCTTCGGCGAGCCCCGCATAGGCCGATGCATATTCCGGGTCGAGCCGGACGGCCTGTTCGAAGCAGTCACGCGCCGCCGTCAGCGATCCATGCAGATCGTGAAGTCGATTCAGGAAGAACCGTCCGCGCAGGTAAAGATGGTAGGCGTCGAGGTTCGTGGTCGGCTGCTTGACCATCGCCGACCCCGACGCGCGCTTGAGCGTGACCCGCAGACTCTCGGCAATGGCGCGCGCGATCTCGTCCTGGATCGCGAAGATATCGTCCACCGTCCGGTCGTAGCGCTCGGACCAGAGCTGGTAGCCATCCGACACCTTGATGAGCTGCACAGAGACCCGGAGGCGGTTGCCAATCTTTCGGACGCTGCCTTCGAGCACCGTCTGCACGTCCAGCCGTTCGCCCATCTCGCGTATGTCGGTTCGCCGTCCCTTGAACTGGAACGCAGAAGTACGCGCCGCGACGGAGAGTCCCTTCACGCGCGAGAGCGCGGTAATCAGCTCCTCGGCCATGCCGTCGCAGAAGTACTCCTGGTCGGAGTCGCCCGTGAGGTTCGTGAACGGGAGCACCGCGATCGACGGCTGACGGTTCGCGGGCGGCGCGTTGAGCGTCGTGCCGCTGGCGAGCGCGCGCAGATCGCTCAGGACTCCGGACGCGCGCTGGTACCGCGCTCCCGGCTTTCGTGCGGTGGCGCGCGCGATGATCCGGTCGAGATCGGTGTACTCGCCGCCAATCTCCGGCACCGGGTTGTTGATCAGTGAGACGAGCACGACCGCCGGATTGGGACCGTCGAACGGACGCCGGCTCGTGGCCATCTCGTACAGCAGCACGCCGAGCGAGAAGACGTCGCTTCGCGCATCGATCGTGTCCGCCATCAACTGCTCGGGTGAACTGTATGCCAGAGTGCCGACGATGACGCCTTCGCGGGTTTCGGTCGACGCATAGGGAGCCTGTGATGCCTCGAGCACCTTGGCCAGGCCGAAGTCGAGCATCTTGACGCGCCCGTCGCGGCCGACCATGACGTTCGCCGGTTTGAGGTCCCGATGCACGATCCCTCGATCGTGCGCGGCGGCGAGCGCCTCGGCGATCGAAATACCGAGTGGCAGCAGCTCGGAGAGCGGCAGCCCGCCCGACGGGATCACCCGGTTGAGCGGCGTCCCCTCGACGAGCTCCATCGTCAGGAACGGCACCCCCTCGGCCTCTTCGACCGAGTGGATCGTGACGATATTGGGATGGTTGAGTGCGGCGACCGACAACGCTTCGCGTTCGAACCGCCGGCGGTGCTCGGGATCGTTCGATTGAAGGATCTTGAGGGCGATATCGCGCTGGAGACGCGGGTCGCGGGCGCGATAGACCTGGCCCATGCCGCCCGACCCGAGCAGGGCAATGACCTCGTAGCAGCCGAGGCGCTGCCCTGGAGTAAGCCTCACGGATGGAACCCCTTAAGGCTTCTCTTTCTGCCCTTCGTGCGTGGCGTCTTTGAAGTTCCGGATACCCTTGCCGATGCCGCGGCCGATGTCCGGAAGACGATTCGCGCCGAAAATCAGAATAATTATGAACAGGATGACAAGCAGCTCGGGAATCCCGAGATGGGGCATAACAGCTCCTTCTGGCCGATTTCCCCCGGATCTTATCACCGAATCGAAGCCTATGCGCTTCTGGCGCCTGATAGCGGCGCTGGCCGTGGCGGGTGCCGCCACCCTGACGGCTGCAGCCGGCGGCCAGTTCACCTCGGCCGTCAACATCGTCGAGGTCTACGCCACGGTGACCGATGAGGCGGGCAAGCCCGTCGGCGGGCTCGAGAAGGACGACTTCGTCGTGCGTGAAGACGGAGAAGTTCAGCAGGTTTCGACCTTCGCGGCAGGGGAGTTCCCGCTCTCGGTCGCGCTCGCCATCGATCGCAGCTTCAGCATGGCCGGCAGCCGCCTGGAGAGCGCCCGGTCCGCGGCGCGGATTTTCTTCGGCGAGCTCCGCGATACCGACGAATCGATGCTGATTGCGATCGGATCGCGTACCGAGGTGCTGGCGCCGCTGTCGATCGATCGAGCGTCCCAAGTGCAGGCGTTGTCGTCGGTCGACGCTTTCGGCACGACCGGGCTGTACGATGCCGTCATCGCTGCCATCGCTGCCGTGCAGCCGGCGCGCGGCCGCCGTGCGCTCGTGCTGCTGTCGGACGGCTCGGACC
>JBOGIX010000836.1:0-4158 GCA_050744685.1 Vicinamibacterales bacterium
GTGGCCGTCCTGCGCGACACGCGGGACGACCTCGTCGAGCCTTCGCAGGGCACGTTCTTCAGCGCCGAGAGCAGTCTCGCCGCGCGCGCGCTCGGCGGGCAGGTCGGCTTCGCCAAGACCTACCTCCAGGGCATCTGGTTCAAGCGACTGCCCGGGCCCCGGCGCATCGTCTTTGCGACGCGCGCTTCGGTGGGACTCGCCGACGGATTTCCGCAGGAGCCGAATCCCGACGATCCGGAGCAGAAGCCCATCGAGGACCTCCCGGGCAGCGAGCGATTCTTTGCCGGCGGGGACACGACGATTCGCGGCTTCGCGCTCGACACGGTCGGCGAACCAAAGACGATCAGCGCCCTCGGGTTCCCGAAAGGGGGAAACGCCGTGTTGATCCTGAATGCCGAGCTGCGGGTACCGGTGTGGAAGGATATCGGCGCGGCGGTGTTCGTCGATGGCGGCAACGTGTTCGAGCGCGTGACGGACTTCGATTTCGGCGAGCTGCGGGGCAGCAGCGGCTTTGGCCTTCGTTATCGCTCGCCGATCGGTCCGATTCGCGTCGACCTCGGGTTCAAGATGGACCGCCGCGAGCTCGATACCCGTCGGCACGTGATTCACTTCAGCATAGGGCAGGCGTTCTAATCAGTTTCCAGGTTCCAGTTTCCAGTTTCCAGTTTCCAGTTGCCAGTTCCAGTTGCCAGTTTCCAGTTGCCGGTTTTCTTGGAGTTTCCAGTTACGAGTTTCCAGTCAACGACGAGCGGCCAATTGCCAGTTACACGTCGGGTCGATCGGATGCCCGCAGCGCAACATGCGCTGAAGGCGGTCGCCAGAGCGCTCGGAGTGGCGCTCGCGCTCGGGTTGTCGGTTGCCACCGTCCGCGCCGAGGTGATCGATCGCATCCTGGCCGTGGTGAACGGGCAGATCATCACCTTGTCGGACGCTCGCGCGGCGCTGCGGCTCGGGTTGGTACCGCCCGACGTCAGCAAGGATCCGATCGATGCGGTCATGCAGCGCCTGATCGATCGCCGGCTGATGTTGGTCGAAGTCGACCGCTACGCGCCGCCGGAGCCGGCCGAGCCGGAGATCGACTCAGCCGTGGCGGCCATCCGCGACAGATACAGCGGCGCGGCCGGTTTCGACGAGGCCCTGAAGCAGACGGTCGTGTCGCGCGAAGAGCTGCGCCGCTACGTTCGCGATTCGCTGCGCATCGATGCCTACCTCCAGCAGCGGTTTACGTCGCTCGTCGAGCCCTCGGCGGCCGAGGCCGTGGTTTATTACCGGGAGCATGCGGCCGAGTTCACGGCCGGCGGTCAGCTCCGGCCGTTCGAGGACGTGCGTGAGGAGGCGCGCCGGCGGTTGATCGAGCAACGGCGGGCGGCGTTCGTGCGGGAGTGGGTCGACGGCCTGCGCCGCCGAGCGTCGCTCGTCATCCTGTATCTGCCGGGAGCGTCGTCTATGGCACCGTGAGGCGAATGTAGTCGACCGCTGCCGCGAGGAAACGGGCGTCGGCTCCAAGTCCGACGTTCGCAGGCTGGTTCTGCCAGCCAAAATGGAGCGTGAGACGGTTGACACCAGCGCGCCACGTCTCGGCAGGCACGTCGAACTCGACCACGTGCCAGCCCGGCTCGACGGGCAGCGGTCCGTGTCGGCGGTCGTTCGCAACGAGCGTGATGGATTGAGGGGGAGCGCCGTTGAAGGCGAGCGCGTGGAGCCGCACCTGCACGTGAAGCGCAGCGGCATGGTGCAAGGGCAGGATGATCCTTGCCGACTCCGATGCCCACCGGAACGTCGTCGAGCCCTCGCGTTCCGGCTGATGCCAGCCGTCTTCGAGCAGCCACTCGTTGCCGGCGCCGATGTCGATCCGGGCGTATTGAAGCCGTGGGTTGGCGAGGGCGCTGTTGCCGTTCAGCAAATCGTAGCGCCCCGGCGCCACGCCGTTGCGGAGCGCATACACGAGGCTGATCGGATAGGTGAACGGGTTCCCGAACCATCGGTGGAACACCCGCGCCTGCGCCGCCATCGTATCGCCGAACGAGACCACCTCGCCGATGCGGACGACCCCGGCCTGCGCGGCGGACATCAGCGTCAGGTTCCACAGGAGAAGTGCCGCGCCGCCGGCGGCGACGACGGTCGACGGGTACCTCCGCGACCACTCGATCGCCACGCCGATCATCACGGCGACGCCGATGGCGAAGAGCGGCAGCGTTCCGTCGAACCGCCGCCCGCCGTAGCCGGCGCTGCCCCACCAGTCCTCGACGCTCGCGTTGAACCAGGTCATCACGGCGAGGGCGAACAGCGCGGGCACGCCGATCGGCGGCCGTCGCCGCGCGAAGATCACCAGCCCGATGGCGCCGAGGTAGAGCACCGGGGCCGTGCTGAACAGACCGTTCCGCGCCGACCAGAGGATGTCGGCGATGCGCGGGTCCCAGAAGCGCATTTGCGGGCCGACGGGCGACACGGCGAGCCAGCTGCCGTAGATGGAACGCCAGGCCAGCATCTGCGGGACGAAGGCGAACGTGGCTGCGCAGGTGAAGAGCAAGCCCTGGGCACCTGTCGTTCGCGCCAGCGGAGTGTCGCCGTGGCGCCAGGCTCGAAAGAGCAGCACGGCGGAATCGCATGCCGGCAGCAGGGCGAAGAGCGCGTTCTGCCAGCGCACGAGGGTCATGAACCCTGCGAGGAGCCCGAGCAGAATCCACTGCAGTGTCGATCGGCGCTCTCGCGTCGCCAGCCAGGCCCAGACGAACGCGGCGACGAGCGCCATCGACGGCGCGTGCGTCATGCTCGGCTCTTTCACGAGATACCAGAGCATGAAGGAGCCGCCCATCGTCAGCACGGTCGCGGCCGCGGCAGTGCGCCTGGTCGTAAGCGCTGACGCAAGGTGCCACGTGAACCAGCATCCCAGCAATCCGTAGGTCAGGCCCGCCACGCAGACCGCCTGACGGTACGGGAACGAGATGCCGTTCGCGGTGACGTTGGGATCCTCTTCGCTCAGCTGGCGCGCGACGAGGTGCCCTCCCGCAAAAAACGGCGCCCACAGGATCGCGGGACCGATGGTCCACGCCGACTGCGCGTAACCGGTGCGGGTCGGGTTGAACAGGTGCGTCTTGTTGCCCAGGCCGAGCAGGCGATAGTCGTTGCTCATCTCGACGTCGCCGTCGAAGGCCAGCGAGCGGAGGTACGCAAAGTAGTAGAACCCGTCGCTCTGCAACCGGGCGCCGAGCGACAGCTGCGCGGCGATGCCGGCTGAAAACAGCACAGCGAAGAGCAGCGGCGTGCCCCGGCCGGACAACGGCCGCGGTCGCGGCGACACGGCGTAGACGAGGGTGGCGGCAAGCGCCGCGGCAGCAACGAGCGTTCCGTCCGGCCAGCTTCCGCCGATCGCGTCCGGCAGCCATGGCGTGCGTGCGACCTCACGCGACGTGAGCTCGATCGCCGTGGCAGCGATCAACATCCAGCCCGCGCCCGCGACAACTCGCGAGAGGATTGGTGTCCGGCCGGTCACCGTCGTACCTTGAGGATGCGCAGCTCCGGTCCGGGATGGTCCCGCGTCGGGCCAAACGTCGCGACCGCCTCGCTTTGTTCGAAGATCCGCATGTACTCGGCGTACTGCTGGGGAAACCGCTGCGGCGCCTCGAGGTAAGGACCGAAGCACTGGGACGAGGCGACGAGGTAGTCGACGCCCGATTCGACATAGTGCGCGTACGGCCGCTCGCGGAGCTGCGACACGTTCCGGCTCTTGAAGGCGCTGTAGGTCAACACGAGTCCACGCGATTCGATGACGATTGTGGACCCCTTGGGCGCGTTGCGCATCAGCCACTCGTAGGCCAGTGCCGCGGTTCCCTGCCGGGAGAACGTGCGGTTGAACCCGATCGACGCGATCGTCGACGGCAGCAGCACGGCGACAGTGAGGCCGGTGATGAGCGCCTTCCGCAGCGCGCGCGGGATCGCAAACCGGCGCAGCAGGCTGACTCCGGACACGACCGCGGCCGCGGCCAGCAGGCAGACGAATGGCAGGATCGGCAGCAGATAGCGGCCGAACGCCAGGGTCTGCCTCGAGATGAACCAGAAATAGACGACGGGAAACATCACCGCGAGCGTCCATCGCACGCGGCCCGGCCCGCGGATCGATCGGACGACAGCCAGGAGGGCCCCGCCGAAGATCAGCAG
>JBOGIX010000837.1:0-3324 GCA_050744685.1 Vicinamibacterales bacterium
GACGCGCAAATCTCCCGGTCTTTCGAACGAAACGGGCTAGGCCGCGACAGACAATGTTGCTCGCACCATGGCCACGATCTTGCCACGAGGCATACGCCCGACGACGCCGCCTGGCGGTCGGACGACATCGACAAGGAGCACACCATGGATCGACGAACGTTCTTGAGCCGTACGGCGACGCTCGGCGGACTGGCGATGATGGGACCACTGCACGCGCTCGGTGTGCGCGCCGCGTACGGCCAGACGCCACCGCTCGTCAGGGGGTACGGTCCGCTGGTGCCGAAAGGACCGGAACTGGCGCTGCCGCCCGAATTCAATTACCAGGTCATTTCGCGCCAGGGCCAGCCGATGCACGACGGCTTCCCCACGCCCGGGGCGTTCGACGGGATGGGCGCGTTTCCGGGACCGAACGGCACGACAATCCTGATCCGCAATCACGAGAACCGCGAACGCCTCGGCGAGGTTCCCGTCGTCTCCCCGCTCCCCTACGACGCCACGGTGCGGGGAGGCAACACGAAGCTTGTGGTGAGTCGCGAGAAAGCGGGGCAAGACGCCCAAGGTCAACAGTTGTACGCCTACACTGTCGAGAACAGCTTCACGATTCTCGGCGGGACGTCGACCAACTGCGCCGGCGGCGTATTGCCCTACCACAAATGGATCACGTGCGAGGAAGTCGTGAAGGGCCCGGCAGCCGGCCCCGCGCCTGGCGGACCGTCCGCGCTCAAGCATGGCTATATCTTCGAGGTCGATGCCATGGCGGATGTCGCCGTAGAGGCGAAGCCCGTCATCGCTGCGGGACGATTTTTCCACGAGGCAACCGTCTGGCACTCAGGCATCCTTTACCAGACCGAGGATCGCAACATTACCTCGCAGGGTGGATCGTGCTTCTATCGCTACATCCCCGATCGCGCCGTCGGTCGATCGGGCAACCTCTCGGAGACCACGGGCCCACTGCAGGCCCTGAAGCTGAAGGACGAATTCCGCGCAAACATGGATACCGGGCGCGCGATCGGGGTGCCGTATCCGGTGGAATGGGTCACGATCGACGAGCCGGATCACGAAGATGACACTGATAATCGGCGCGATCGTGTTCCGGGGTTCACACCGGTGCGTTTCCAGGCGCAGGACAAGGGCGCGGCGGTGTTCGACCGGCAGGAAGGCATGTGGACTGGCGGCGGAGGGAAGGTCTACTTCGATTGCACCGAGGGCGGTGTGCGGAACCTGGGACAGGTCTGGGAGTACGACCCCGGACGTGAGACGCTGACGCTCATCTACGAGTCGACGATGCCGAACCTCCTCAAACATCCGGACAACATCGTCATCGTGCCGCAGACCGGCGACATGTTCCTGTGCGAGGACAGTTCGATTCAGCCACAGCACATCCGCGGTCTGACGCTCGATGGAGAAATCTTCGATTTCGCGCGGGCGCTGATCGGCGAGACGGAGTTCGCCGGCGCGTGTTTCGATCCTGGCGGGCAGACGCTCTATGTGAACCAATACGGGCTGCGGTCAGCGACCGACACGGCGCCCGACCTCCCCTTCGGCCCGCCAGGGCAGGGGGGGCTGACATACGCGATCTTCGGACCCTTCGAGAAGCGGCTCGGCAACCGCAGCCGCAATCTCTAGCGAGGCTCCGCCTCTGACGAACGAGGCTCCGCCTCGCTGGACCGCATTGTTCGATAACGCCGCGCTGACGCGCGGACGGCCTTGACCCCGGAGAAACTTGACTCATTTGTACAAGTTCTGAGGGGTCGAGGCCTCAGGTTGGATAATGCCGTGCTGTTACATCCCCTTCAGGACGTCGACCGGATCCAAGGCGGATGCCCGGCGCGCTGAGACGTAGCTGGCCAGTCCCGCGGCGACAACGAGAAGGAGTGCGACCGCGAGATGGGTCGCCGGATCCAGCGGACTGATGCCGAACAACTGCGACTCCATGAGCCGCGTCAGCACAGCGGCTGCAGGAAGACCGATACCCACGCCGATGGCCACGAGCGTCAGCGCGTTGCGTACGAACATGCGCCGCACCTCGCCATGGCCGGCACCGAGGGCGATGCGGATGCCGATCTCCCGCCGGCGCTGAGCGATCGCGTAGCTGACGACGCCGTAGATGCCGACGAGGCCGAGAACGAGCGCCAGCAGGCCGGTGATCGCGAGCAGCTGGAGCGTCATCGACGTTCGTGCCATGGAGCGCTCGTACATTTCGCCGAGCGTCTGGACGCTGGCCAACGACAGGTTTCCGTTCACCGACCACACCGCCCGCCGCAGCTCCCCCAGAAACGCCGTCGCCCCGGCGCGTTCGCTCCGGACCACGAACGTGGCTGTCTCCCTGGGAACGGGCGGCAGGATGATCGTCTCCGGCGCGGGCTCGTTGAGGCCGTGGTGCCGCACGTCCTTCACCACGCCGACAACATCGAGCCACGGGCCTGCCTGCCGCAGGCTGATGCGCTTCGCTACTGCGGCGGCAGCCGAGCCCCACTCGGCGCGCGCGAAGTTCTCCGACACGAGCGCGACGGGCCGCTGCTGATACACGTCGTTCCACTCGAACGCGCGCCCGGCGACGAGGGGCGTCCTCATCGTCTCGAAGAATCCGGGCGAGGCGAACTGGATCTCCTTCGCACGCGGCAGGGTGTCGCCCAGGACTTTGCCCTCGACGAATATCGCACTCGACCGGCCGTCGCCGTCCAGCGGGAGTCCGTCGTTCGCGCTCGTGAACGCCGCCGACTGGACGCCGGGAACGGTAGAGAGCCGCTCCGCGATCGCGTGCTGCATACGGATGATGGCATCGGGTGCTGGACGGGAACCCGCGGTGCCAGCCGGCAGCGTGAGCTGGAACGTCTGCACGCTCGACGCACCTTGAAAGCCCGGATCGACCTGCCGCAGCGTCACGAACGTCCGCACCATCAACCCGCACCCGATGAGCAGCACCAGCGCGAGCGCCACTTGCGCCACGAGCAGCATGTGCCGGGCGCGATTGCGCTCGTGTCCATCCGCGATCCCCCGCGCGCCGCCGTGCAGCGACTCGGCAAGCCGGGTCTGCGGCCGCGCAAATCGCAGGAGGGGAATGAACGCAAAGACCAACGTGGCGAGCCCCGAAATCGCGAGGGCCGCCAGCAGCACCGTCAGGTCGATCCGCACCGTCATGATGTACGGCAGATCGTCACCACCGAGCGCAAGCAGGTACGGCAGGCTGAAATGGGCGAGGGCGACGCCGACGGCCCCGCCGGCGAGTCCGAGGATGGCGTTTTCGGCCAGCACCACACGGGCGAGATCGGCCCAGCGGGCGCCCAGCGCCGTTCGCACCGACAACTCCGGCCGGCGCGCCTG
>JBOGIX010000838.1:0-2576 GCA_050744685.1 Vicinamibacterales bacterium
TACTCGTACTGCTTGCCGAAGATCGTGCCGCCGCGCAGCCACAACCCCAGGGCCCCCGCGACGAGCACGATGGCCACTCCCCACTTCACGCGCGACCTGCCCCGGCGCTGCGCGGGAGCCACTGAGACCATTCCTCGAATGATATACTGCTTCTTCTTCGCGTCTTTTCTCCCTCCGACCCGATGTCCACGCCCGAACGTTTGTTCCTGATCGACGGCAGTTCGCAGATGTACCGCGCCTATCACGCCATGCGCGGCGCGGGGCTCAGCGGCCCCGGCGGCAAGACCACGCATGCGGTCTATATCTTCGTCAACATGCTGCGGAAGCTGATCCAGGATCATCAGCCGAAGTTCATCGGCGCATCCTTCGACCTGCCGGGGCCCACGTTCCGCGACGAGATCGTCTCCGACTACAAGGCAAACCGGGCGCCCATGCCGCCCGACCTCGCGGAACAGATCCCCTGGGTGCACGAAGCCTGCGAAGCGCTCGGCGTGCCGATCATCACGTCCCGGCGGTTCGAAGCTGACGATGTGATCGGGACGCTGGCGGCGAGGGCGCTGGAGGCGGGATTCGAGGTGGCGATCGTCACCGGCGACAAGGACTTCTTCCAGCTCGTGCACGACGGCCTCAAGGTGTACAACCCGCGCGACGAAGGCACGTGGTACGACGCCGGCGGCGTGAAGGACAAGTTCGGCGTGCTGCCGTCACAGGTCGTCGATGTCCTCGCCCTCATGGGCGACTCGATCGACAACATCAAGGGCGTGCCCGGCGTGGGAGAGAAGGGCGCCCGCGATCTGATCGCGCGCTACGGAACACTCGAAGCGCTGCTCGCAGGCGCCGGCGAGGTGAGCAACAAGCGGTATCGCGAAGGGCTCCTGGCGCACGCAGAGGATGCGCGGCAGAGCCGCGAGCTGGCGCGCATCCGCACGGACGTCCCCGTGGAGTTCGAACCTGAAGCGCTGCGCTACCGAGGCGCGTCGCGCGAGCGGTGCTTCGAGATCTTCACGAAGCTCGGGTTCCGCTCCCTCGTGATGGAGTATGCCCCCACCGCTGACACGATCGGCAAGGACTACACCGTGGTCGACTCGGCCGACGGCCTCCTCGCGCTCGTCGGCGAGCTGCGCGCGGCCGGACGCATCGGCCTCCGCGTGCTGCCGGACGCCCCTTCGGCCATGCGCGCCGGGATTGCCGGGATCTCGTTCGCGGTCGGCCCTCGCCGCGCGCGCTACGTGCCGATCGCCGATACCGGCGACGCGCAACCGGACAACCTGTTTGCCGCCGGCGACACGTCGGGAGCACCGTCGCGGGGCGTGCCGCTCGATCTCGCGCTGGCGCGGCTGAAGCCGGTGCTCGAGGACAAGACGATCCTGAAAGTCGGCCACGATCTGAAGTTCGACGCGATCGTCCTGGCCCGGCACGGCGTCGTCCTCGACGGGGTCGAAACCGACACGATGCTCGCCAGCTACCTGCTCGATGCGACGCGGTCGTCGCATCCGCTCGAGGAGCTCGCGATCGAGCATGCCGGCTACAAGGCGCTGCGCGAAGAGGACGTCTGCGGCCGCGGCGCGAAAGCCGTGTCGTTCCGCAGCGTCCCGATCCAGGCCGCGCTCGACTTCGCCGGGGAACGCGCCGACCTCGCCCTGCAGCTCGATCCGATCCTCGTGGCGCTGCTCGAGCGGGAGGAGCTCGTCACGCTCTATCGAACGCTCGAGATGCCGCTCATTCCCGTGCTCGTGCACATCGAGCGCGCCGGCATTCGCATCGACGGCCCCAAGCTCTCGACGCACTCGAAGCATGTCGAGCAAGAGCTGACCGCGCGCAGCGCGCAGATCTACGAGATGGCCGGCGAGGAGTTCAACATCAATTCGCCGCCGCAGCTGTCGAAGATCCTCTTCGACAAGCTCCAGCTCCCGACGCTGAAGCGCAACGTGAAGACGAAGACGGCGTCCACCGCAGTGGAGGTCCTGGAGGAGCTCGCGCTCACGCACGACCTGCCGCGGCTCATCCTCGAATGGCGCGCGCTGCAGAAGTTGAAGGGCACCTATATCGACGCGCTGCCGCAGCTCGTCCACCCCGACACCGGGCGCGTGCACACCTGCTTCAACCAGGCCGTCGCCGCGACCGGCCGATTGAGCAGCAGCGATCCGAACCTGCAGAACATCCCGATCCGCACCGCGCTCGGCCGCGAGATCCGCGGCGCATTCGTCGCCGACCCGGGCAACGTGCTCATCTCGGCGGACTACTCGCAGATCGAGCTGCGTGTGCTCGCGCACCTCTCGGGCGACGAGGCGCTCGTGGACGCGTTCAGCCGCGGCGAGGACATTCACGATCGCACGGCCGCCAAGGTGTTCGGCGAGCACAGCGGCCTCGGCGAGCACGAGCTCCGCCGCCGGGCGAAGATCATCAACTACGCGTTGCTCTACGGGAAGACCGCGTTCACGCTGGCCAAGGACATCGGCGTCACGCAGCAGGCGGCGCAGGAATTCATCAATGCCTATTTCGCCGGCTTCCCGTCCGTCCGCACGTTCATCGACGACCTCCTCAAGAACGGCCGCACCACCGGCATCGTCCGGACC
>JBOGIX010000839.1:0-3159 GCA_050744685.1 Vicinamibacterales bacterium
ACGCCCGGCGGCTGGGATCTCGCCGACAAAGAGCTCGCGCTCCTCCTGCGCGAAGTCGCCGCCAAACAGCCGCACACGGTGGTCGTGCTCGACTGCTGCCACTCGGGATCCGGCACGCGCGCCGCGCAGTGGGGCGATGCAGTACGCCGCTTCCCGACAGATTTCCGTGAACGTCCCGTCGAGGCGTTCCTGCCGGGAGTGCTCGAGGCGGCCGACCGTGCGGTCGCAGGCGACAGCGGCTGGGACGCGCCCTCGAGCGGACAGCACGTGCTCATGGCCGCCTGCCGCGACGACCAGGAGGCCAAGGAGTACCGCGCCGGCACGGAACGTCGCGGCGCGTTCTCGTGGTTCCTGCTCGATGCGCTGCAGACAGCCGGCGCCGGCGTGACCTACAGGGAGCTCCACAAGCACGCGAAGGCCCTGGTCGAAGTGAACGTGGCCGCTCAGAGCCCGCAGCTCGAAGCGACCGACGACAAGGATCTCGATCGGCCGTTCCTCGGCGGCGAAATCGTGTCGCAGGACGGCATCTACACCGTCCGCCAGCGCGCCGACGGCGCCTGGACCATTGATGGCGGACGTGTGCACGGCATCGCCCCACCACAGGGCAATGAACGCACGGAGCTGGCGATCTTCAAGTTCGGCACGCCGATCGCGGGAGTCCGATCGGCGCAGCATGCGATCGCCCGCGCGCACGTGACCGACGTCCTGACGACCGAGAGCGTCATCACGACCGACAGCGGACTGCTGGCGGCCGGATCGACCTATCGCGCCATCGTCACGGGGCTTCCGCTTCCGCTGTCGAAGGTCCGCTTCACCGGCGATCCGGCCGGGATCGCGCACCTCGAGCAGGCAGTCGAGACCGCCTCGCCGGAGAACACGGCCTCGCCGTACATCGCGGCGGCCGCGCAGGCCGAGGATTTCCGCGTGGAGGCCGTCGACGGACGGTACGAGCTGACTCGCGCGAGCGACGGCCGTCCGCTCACGGCGCCGGTCAGTAGCTTTACGCCGGAGGCTGCGCGATCGGTCATCCAGCGCCTGGAGCACATCGCGCGCTGGGCGCGGGCGACCGCGCTCAGCAATCCTGCCAGCCGCCTCAAGGCCAACGACGTGACGCTCGAGCTGTACGCCGGCAAGGACGACACGCGCCTCGGAGGATCGGAAATCGAGCTCTCGTACACGCGGAACCCGGCGGGCAAGTCCGTCAGCCCGAGCTTCCGGGTGAAGTTGAAGAACAACAGCGACCGGACTCTCTACTGCGGGCTGGTGGGCCTGTCGCAGATGTACGGCGTGGAAAACCTGTTTCCAGAAGGTACGCTGCGGCTCGAAGCGGGCCAGGAAGCCTGGGTGAACGAGGGGAAGCCGCTCTTCGCGCGCATTCCGGCACGCCTGCAGGCTGAAGGCGTCACCGAGTGCACCGACATCCTGAAGCTGATCGCCACGACCTCCGAGTTCGACGTGCGGCTGCTCGCGCAGCCCGACGTGGATCAGGCCTATACGCGCTCGGTAACGCGATCCGCTCTCACCCGACGCGGCACGCTGAACAGGATGCTCGAACGTGTGCACACGCGTGGCCTCAGTAGCCGTCCCGAAGACGACGAGGAGATCGACGACTTCCTGACCGCGGCGGTCACCATCAGGACCGTCCGGCCGAGGGAAGGCGTCCAGGTGTCTGCTGCTGCCCCGGCGGCCCTCGATGCGGGAGTGGTGGTCTCGACCCATCCCGCGTTTCGTGCGATCGCTCGCCTGACCGGCCTCGACGAGATCGGCCGGGACATCGGATCGAATGTCGAGCCGCCGCTCTTCCGCGACGAGCCCGGTGTCGTCGTGCCGCTTCAGCTCACCGCGGCGCGCGGGGGCGATCAGGGCTTGTCCGCGCTCGAACTGATCGACCTCCTCAACCCGGAGGCGGTCACACCCGAGGAACCGCTTCGCGTGAAGGTGCCCATCGCGCTCGAGCCGCACGAAGCGCTGTTGCCGCTCGTCCACGACGGCGAGTTCTTTCTGCCGGTCGGGCATGCGGTTCCGGCGGACGGCGGTACGGTGGTCGAGATCGTGCGGCTGCCCGACGCGGTGACGGGGCGCCGATCGCTCACGAGCGCGATCCGCATCGCGTTCCACAAGCTGGTCCTGCAGCCGCTCGGTGTGCCCTACAAGTACCCTCTGCTCGCCTGCGTGGATCTCGATCAGGACGGGAACGTCACCTACGACACGGACTTCCAGTCGATGCGCCAGCGCGTGGCGGGCGCATCGCGAATCGTGCTCTTCATCCACGGAATCATCGGCGATACGAGGGTGATGGCGGGCATCGTCGCGGCGCGCGATCCCGGCGAGCTCGTGATGGCGTTCGACTACGAGAACATCAACACCACGATCGAGAAGAACGCCGAGTTGCTGCGCGACCGGCTGACGGATGTGGGCCTGAGCGCCGGCCACGGCAAGGAGCTCCAGATCGTGGCCCACTCCATGGGCGGCCTCGTGAGCCGGTGGTTCGTCGAACGGCTTGGAGGCAATGCCGTCGTCACCCACCTCGTCATGGCGGGCACGCCCAATGCCGGTTCCCCATGGCCGACCGTGCAGGAATGGGCGAGCGCGTCCGCCGCGCTGGCGCTCAATGGATTCACCGGCGTGGCCTGGCCGGTGCAGGCGATCGGGTGGGTGTTGAAGGGGGCGGAGCGCATCGACAATGCGCTCGACGACATGGCGCCGGGGTCGAAGTTCCTGACGTCCCTGGCTGCGTCGTCCGATCCGCACATCCCGTACACGATCGTCGCCGGCAACACGTCCGTGCTCGCCGCGGTCCTTGCCGGCGGCGAAGGATCGCGGCTGTCGCGGCTGCTCCGGAAGATCTCGCCGAAGGGCGTGCTCCATACCGGGTTGACGCTGGCGCTCTTCCGCGAGGCGAACGACATTGCGGTGACCGTCACCAGCATCGAGCAGGTGGAGCGCAACCGCCAGCCCGCTCCGATCGTCCACGAGACCGGCTGCGATCACGTCACGTATTTCAAGACGCAGGGGTCGCTCGACCTGCTTCACGCCGCACTCAACTGGGGCCCGGCGGCCGCAACCGTGCCAGTGCCGGGGCCAAGGACGTGATGATCCTTGACCTCCCTCCTTCACGATCCGTGACCTCCTCCAGCCGGCCGCAATCCGAGATATAGC